>NZ_JBYSZY010000005.1:0-186787 GCF_058787635.1 Variovorax sp. FW305-3-2-15-B-LB1
GTTCTGCCCGCCCTGCCCCACCGTCACCGCCATGGCGGTGCCGGGCGTGACCGACACGGTGCCATCGGCGAAGCCGCCGGCGCCCCCGTTGGCCGAGTTGCCGCCGGCCGCCGTGGACCCGCCGCCGCCAGCGCCCCACATCGTGACGCGCACCGACGACACGCCCGCAGGCACCGTGAAGGTCTGCGCCGAGCCCGAATGGGTGAAGGTCACGCAGCTGTTGTAGCCCGACTGCGGCGTGCACGCAGCGGTTGCAGCCTGCGCACCCAGCATGGCAATGAGCCACAAGGCCGTCGCGGCAAGCACGCCCTTCAACACCCCGCCGAGCCGCGCCATCCCGCCCGCTTCGTTTCTCGTTCTGCTTTGCATCATGGTCTCGTTCAGCGGGTTTCCTGCGCGGCCGCGGCGATCACGACCCAGCGGCTCTTGGCGCTGCTGTCATCGCCTGCGACAGGCTGCGTGTCTTCTTTGGTGTCGGTGCGCAGGCGCAGCACGTCGACGCCGCGCCCGATCAGGTAGCTGCGCACGGCGTTGGTCCGCTGCGCGACCAGCTGCATGCGCTCGTCGGCGCTGCCCTGCTGCGCATCCGAGTGGCTGATGTGGATCACCACCTGCGCTTCGGTCGCCTTGATCTGCGCGGCCAGCGTGTTCAGCGTGTCGTGTGCCTGCGGCTTGATGAAGGACTTGGCGGGCTCGAACAGCGCCTCGGACTGCAGCACCGTGCGCATCGGCAGCGGCGCCACGTCCGGCACATCCGCAGCCAGCTTCTCGGCCTTCTCCGCTTTCTGTGCCTTGGCCACATTCACATCGGCGCCCGCCGAAGCAAACCCCAGGTGCGTCTCGTCGAACTTGAAGCGCAGCCGCACATAGGCGCCCTTGCTCGTGTACTCGTTGGCCGTCAGGTCGCGGTCGTTCAGGCCCACGAAGTTGTAGCCCGCCGACACCCACATGTTCTTCTGCACCTGGTAGCCCACCTCGACGCCGAAGGTCTTCTGCAGCGCGCCGCCCTTGCCGTACAGCAGGCCGGCCTGCACGCCGAAGTCCCAGTCCTGGTTGATGTCCTGCGTGTAGCGCGCCTGCACCAGGTGCGCCCAGTACTTGCTGGCCAGCGTGCCGTCGTCGGCGCGGCTGAGCTTGAAGGCGTAGCGCGCCATCACCGCCTTGCCCGGCTCGGGGTTGTAGTTGACGTGCGCCGAGACGATGTCCGCGCTGGTCTTGCCCGGCAGGCTGGCGCCGTTGTCGGCGCCGAAGACGCTGCTGCCCTGCAGCGCGCCGGCCGCATTGCCCGCGCCCACCACGCGCTCGGAGCGACGCTCGTAACGTGCCAGCGCGTTCCAGGTGTCGTCGTCCACCGGCCGGTAGGCAATGCCGATCTGGTGGCGCTGCAGGTGGCGCTCGTTGCCCGCGTTGGCGCCCTGGCCTTCGCTGTCGCTCACGATGCTGCGCGCCAGCAGGCTCCAGGACGGATCGAGCTTGAAGCCGAAGCCGGCGCTGAACAGGCGCGTGTTCGCGTCGTCGCCGCGGCGCGCTTCATACACGCCGCTGGCCTTGATCCGGTCGGTGATGTATTCGATGCCGCTGGTGATCGCGGTCGACTCGCCCAGCCCGCCCGCGTAGCCCGTGCCGGTGTTCTTGCTGTTGCTGTAGCCGCTCATGTCGCGCGTGTGCTCGATGCCCCCGGTCACGCGGATCTGCTCGTTGACCTTGAAGGTGTTGCGCACCCCGATGGCCGCCTGCACGCCGCGCCCTTCGGCGCCGTCGGCGATGCGGTACTCGTTGTACACGCGACCGCCTTCCATGTAGTTGCTCTCGATGCCGACGATGCCGGTGTTGTTGCGCTGCGTGCTGTCCAGCTCGTAGGGGCCGTTGAGCGTGGAGATCAGCTCGTAGCGGCCGTACACGCGCGTCTTGTCGGTGATGGCGTAGTTGCCGCCCACGGCCAGCACGTGGCGCTTGCCGTCCTTGAGGTCCTGCTCGCCTTCCACGAACACCTGCGCGCCGGCCACGCCGGGCACCTCGGTCGACAGGCGCCCGCGCACGGTCGTCTGGCTCTGCGTGTCCACGCCGGCTGCGGCGGCGGCCGCGCCCAGCGTGGTCACGCTGTTGGCGCCGATGCTGCTGCCCATCTGGCCGTTGTAGGTGGAGATCTGGCCGTAGTCGAAGCCCGAGCTGGAGCCCAGCGCGTTGTTGCTCTGGCCGTGGCGCAGGCCCACCTCGGCGACGGTCTTGTCGCTGAGCTTCTTCTGCACGCTCACCGTGGCGCCCTTGCGCTCGTCGACCTGGGTCGCGTCCTTGCTGTAGAGCACCTCGCCGCGCACGGCCAGGGTCGGGTCGACGCGGTACTCGGCGCGCGCCGAGGCTTCGGTGTGGCCGGCCGAGAAGCTCGCGCCGGGGTTGTCGAAGCCCTTGCTGGTCTTGGCCGCCAGGGCCACCACGGCCAGCTTCTCGTCCTGGTAGCGCGCTTCCACGCGCGCGCCGTGGCCGTTGCCCTTGTCGTCGGAGTCCGTCTTGACCAGCTCGGCCGCCACGCTGGTGTTCTGGCCGATGCGCGCCACGCCCGTGAGCGCCTGCAGGTTGCGCTTGTTCTGCGGGTTCTGGTCGGTGGAAGCCACCACGCCCAGCTGCAGGTTCTCGCTGACCTTCACTTGCACGTCGGTGCCGGCCACGGTGAACTTGGGGCCGCCCGAGTCCACTTCGTAGGTGACGCGGATCGACTGCGGGTTCAGGTTCGCGTCGATGGAGGCGATGGCGTGCGTGAACAGGATGCGGCGCGTGAGCGGCTCCACCGTGTAGTCCACGAAGCGCGCCACGGCCGTGCGCTGCAGCACGATGTTGGGCTGGTTGCGGTCGCGCACCACGATCTCGATCTGTTCGCTGTTGTCCACGAACTCGCCGTTGCTGGCGCTCAGGTAGTACGGGCCCGAGGTGCCCAGCGCGCGGAACTCTTCCACCTGTTGGGTCTGGGCGGTGCGCGAGACATAGCTGGTGGCGCGCACGTTCTCGTCCTCGTACACGTGCTTCAGGCCCGTGAGCGAACGGTTGCTCTGGCTCAGGTTGCGCACCTCGGTGCTGCTGGCGGTGGTGAAGTCGCCGTACAGCAGGTAGGAGCGGTTCTTGTCGATGCGCACGTAGAGTTTTTGCGTGCTCTGGGCATCGAAGCCCTTGACCGCGGAGTCGCCGTAGATCGGATAGAACTCGTCGGGGCGGATGTCGCGGAACAGGCGGTCCTTGCGCGTCTTGTCGGAGTCGTAGGCGGCCGTGAGCAGGTACTCGCCCTTGACGGTGCCCTTGAAGAAGAAGGCGGCGCGACCGCTGGCGCGGCTGTTGGTGCCCTCGTCCTTCAGGCCCGAGAGTTCCGCTTCGAAGGCAGCGCCGGCGGGCATGGCGCCGATCGGGAGCTTGCCGCGCTTCGTGAAGTCGAGCACGCCTTCGACGATGCCCACGCCGATCATGGGGCGCATCTCGGGCAACAGCGCCAGGCGCACTTCCTTGACGAAGGTGCCGGCGCTCACGCGCAGGCGCGCATCGCCCGGCTCGCCCGGGGGCATCAGCTGGAACTCGGCCGCGCCGCCGTCCATGAAGACCTGTGTGCCCGGCTCGGTGGGGTTCAGGTCTTCGGCGAGCCAGCGGCCGCGGTCGGTCTCCAGCGTGAGCTGCGTGCGGGCGGTGACGGGCACGCCGGCCGCGTCGATCAGGCGCACCTTGACGACGACGGGCGTGCGCAGGTCGGCGCGCGCCACCTCGGGCAGGTCGACCTCGATGGCACCGAGCTTGTCGGGAGCAATGACGGTGATCTCGTCGGCCGAGCTGCGCACGTTGCCGAAGCCGTCCACGGCTTCGAGCTTGAGGGTGTTGGTGCCGGGGCGCAGGGCCACGCCGATGTACTCCCAGGCGGCGATGTTCTTGGAGGCCAGCTGGGTCTTCTTGCCGACGCGACGTTCTTCCAGGGCAGTGCCGTTCACGCTCAGGCGCAACGAGGTGCCGGCGGTGCCCTTGACGCGCACGTTGATCGACTGGCCGGCGACGGTGTCGCGGTCCTTCAGGCCGATGAAGCCCAGCGTGTTGTTCTCCAGCTGGGGCAGCAGGGTCTCGAGTTCGATGGGACTCGGAACTGCCTGGGGCAGCAGCGGGTTGGTGCGCGGTTCGAGCATCGCGCCGCCGGTGCCGATGGGGCGCATGGCCTGCGCGCCGACGCCGGTGGCCGAGCCGCTGGTGGCCGACGACGGCAGGCCCGAGGTGGGCACGCCGTTCAGCGGCGAGAACAGGCTGCCGGTCGGGATCGCGGGCTGCACGCCCAGCGTGCCGCCCATGCTGCCGCCACCGCCGCTGACGAAGCTGCTGGCGTTGGCCGGCGCCACGGGCAGCGCGATCAGCGGCGCCGAGGTGGGCTGCACGGCGCCGGTGCTGCCGCTGGCCAGCGCCTGGCCGGTGGCCGGCAGGCCGCGCACGTCGCCCACGGGCACGACCTTGCCTTCGGGGTCCAGGCGCAGGCGCACCTGCGCTTCGGCCTCGGTGTCGGGACGCGCGGCGATGGCGGCGCGGCGTGCGGCCACGTCGGCAATGACGCTCTTCTCGTCGCAGTTCGTGATGATGAAGTTGGCCTTGTGGAACTCGCCCTTCTTCAGATCGACGAAGCGGCTCTCGGGGGTGCCCGAGTTGCGGTTGTCGAGCACTTCGAGCTTGGCGCCCAGCGGCAGCGTGGTCTGGTCCAGGCGCAGCACGTGCGTGACGGGCTTGAGGCCGTACAGGCTCCACTTGCCTTCGATGTCGGTGACGACGTGGGTGCCGTCTTCCATGTACAGGCGCACGCCGGGCACGCCGATCTCGTCGGCACCTTCCTGGCGACCGTCGCGCTTGTTGCCTTGGTCAGTGTTGCGCTTGCAATCCAGATAGACCTTGCCGAAGGCGAAGGCATCGTCGGAGAACACGCCGCCCGTCACGCGCACGGTCCAGTTGGCCAGGTTCGACTGGATCGGGCCCGAGGTGGCGCGCGCGCGGTTGATGGCGTCGCCGTTGGTGGGCGCGCCCACGCCGATGCGCACGCGGTAGCGCACCATGGCCGACTGATCGGGGGCCACCACCAGCGTGGGGTAGTTGAAGATCAGGCCCGGGCCGGCGCCGCCGGCGGGGTTGGGCACCACTTGCCCGTTCAGGCGCACGCTGTTGGCCACGTAGGCGAAGCCCGGGGGCAGCGTGTCGTTGAAGGTCAGGCCGGTGACGGGGAAGCCGGTCTTGTTGGTGACGGTGAGCGCGTAGTCGATGAAGTCGCCGAACTCGACCTGGCGCTTGCTGCCGTCTTTGCGCAGCACCAGGCCCAGGATGTTGCCCGGATCGAGCGGGATGTGGTTGTGCACGGCGTCGCACGGCGTGCCATCCGGCTTGGCGCCGGCCTGCACCTGGAAGTAGTAGCTGGTCGGGTCGGCGTCCTTCGGGGGCACGGCGCTGGGCACGACGGCGCCGCAACTCGTGAACGAGCCACCGGTCACGGGGATCAGCTGCGAGGGGTAGACGTAGCCACTGCCGGCGGGCGGAGTCACCGACAGCGCGTACGTGCACAGGCCCGTCACGGGCGGCGTCTGCAGGTAGAACTGGTAGGCGCCATCGGCACCCGTGGTCATGGAGACGCTGCCGTTGGGGTTGAGCGTGTAGGTGCCCGAGTCGGCGCCGTAGATCTCGGCCGCGGTGATGGGGCCGGCCGTGCCGCTGCTGCAGGACTGGCGCGTGTAGGTGACCAGCGCGCCGGCCACAGGTTGACGGGTCAGTGCGTTGTAGACCGTGCCCTGCGGATCGACCAGCAGCGCTTGCACCGACGTGGCGGTGGCCGCCAGCAGCATGGTGGGCGTGACGTTGACGGTGTTCTGCTCGAAGGCGGCGGCCCAGGCCTTGTTGGTGAGCGACACGCGCCCGCCGATGGCGGTGGGCTTCTCGGTGATGCGCACGCTCAGGCGGATCTGCTCGCTCTGGCCGGGTGCCAGCGCGCGGGCGCCGTCGGTCAGGCTCAGCGCCACTTCGGTGGGCAGCTGGAAGGGGTCGGCGCTGTCCTGCGTGGTGCGGTTGCAGGTGGCGCGGCCGGTGAAGCCGGTGGCGGCGTTGAGGTTGCCGTTGGCGGCCTTGGGCGGGCCCAGCAGTTCCCACGAGGCGACCTGACCGCTCGACTTGTCCATGTCGAAGGTGCAGTTCAGGTTGTCGATCACGCGCACGTTGGGCGCGGCGACGGCGCCGGTGTTGGTGACCTTGAAGGTGTAGTCCAGCTCGTAGACGCCGGGCGACACGCGCCGGGCGATGGAGGCCTGCTTGGTCAGCGTGAGCGTGGGCAGCTGCGTGGAGACGGGCGTGGGCGAGGTGTCGTTGTTGGGGTTGCCGTCGCCGTCGGCGTCGGGGTTGTCGCCGTTGACGGAGTCGTCCAGGGCCACCGCGGGGCCGCCGGCATTGAGGGCGCCCGAGGCCTTGACGGTGTTCAGCAAGGTGCCGGTGCGGCCGGTGAAGTTGATGCGCGCATCGAACTGCACGGTGAACTGCCCGCCCACGGGCAGCACGGCGCCGTCGGCCAGCAGGTTCGAGGCGGCGGCGGTGCCCTTGAAGGCGGGGTTGGGGGCGGCGACGGTGCCGCCGCTGGGTGCGGGCGCGATCACGATCGAGCCGGGCACGATGGTGTACTGGTTCGCGCCGGGCACGGCGGCTGCCGTGTAGCTGCCGAACTGCGTGGCGCCCGCGCCTTCCATCACGTCGGCGGCCTGCACGCCGTACAGCCATGACGTGCCGTAGTTGCGCACGTTGACGCTGAAGCGCACGGTGGCGGTGCCGTCGGTCTTGCCGTCGGCGCTGCGGCTCACGCGCGGGGTGGACGCGGCCTTGGCCACGCCGATGCGCGCCTGGCTGGAGCTGATGACGATGGTGTTCGAAGGCACGGTGGCCGGGCCCGTGCCGTCGTTGTACTGGCTGTGCGCGGTGTTGCGGATCTCGCCCACCTGGTCGGCGTTGACCTTGACAGCGAACTGCATCGCGATGGACACGTTGCGCGCCACGGGCGTGGAGATGCCGATGGCCACTTCGACGGCCGAGGCGTCTTCGGCGGTGCGGTAGCTGAACGCCGGATCGTTGGCCAGACGGTACAGCTTGACGGCGTTGGCGGCCGTGGTGCGCAAGGTGCCGGGCACGTACTGGGTGCCGGCGGGCACGGGGTCGCGCACGAGGACCAATGCGGAAGGCGCACCGTTGACCAGCAGCGGCGTGTTGGTGGGCGCGATGACGTTGGACGGCTGTGCGTCCTGCGCGCCGATGTTGGTGCCCGAGACCGAGAAGTCGATGCGCGTCTGGCCGGGGATGACGTTGCCGGGGTAGCTGGCCGACTTGACCAGTTGCAGCGCGGCGGCGTTGCCGACGGTGACGGTGTCGCGATTGATGGCGGTGAGGCCTTGCAGCGCGGTGGTGGCCGTCAAACCGACGCAGGCCACGCCCGTGGCAGCGGTGGGGATCGTGCCCTGCACCAGCAGTGCCGCGGTCTCGCCGGGCTTGAGCGCGATGGCGCCCGCGGCGTTGAGCTGCACCACCGGATCGGCCGCATCGACCACGCCGTTGTTGTTGCTGTCGCGCACGACGCGAAGCGCCGAGAGATCCAGCGTGTCGGCCGCGCAGCCGCCGGCGTTGTTGGCCAGCACCAGCGTGTAGGTGGAGGCGACGTTGCCGGTGTTGGTGAGCAGGTGGCTCAGCGTGACGATGCTCGCGGGCGGGCGCGACAGCGACTGGTCCTGCGTGAGCACCAGCGCTTCCACCGGCAGCACCGTGGCGATCACTTCGTTGGACGAGATGGTCTCGGTCTGCGCCAGGCCGTTGGGCACGTAGGTGCCGGTGGCGATGCTGCGGATCACGATGCCGGCGGGGGCCGGCGCGGCGTTCACCTGGGCGGCACCACCCAGCAGCAGCGCCGCGCCAGCGGCGAGCGCGGCAGCCCATCCGCGCCACGATGGCCGGTGTGTGCTCCTGGGATTGAAAGTGAACAGCATGCCGCGAACCCTTGATCGATCACCGCGTGGGGATCAGAAGAAACGAAAGAACTTTTTCGTTTGCGCCCTCGCCTCGGAAACGAGAGAAGGCGCAAAGGAAAACGCACAGGCCTGTGTGCCCTGTGCGAGGGAGCCGACGGGCTTGCGCCCATCGGCTCCGCTTCACTCAGGTGAAGCTCAGTTGTTGACCTTCACGGAGAACAGCAGCGTGGCGGTGCCGCCAGGTGCCACGGTGTTGCTTGCGCTGCCGCAAGCCACGGTGGTGGCGGTGCTGCTGTAGGCCAGGGCCGTGCCGGTCACGCCGGTGGACGTGCACTGGGTGGCGGCCGGAGGCTGCGTCGCACCGGTGAAGGAGGTGTAGGCCGGCACCGCGTCGTTGATCGACATGTTGGTGACCGGTGCCGCGCCTTCGTTGGTGGCAACGACGCGGTACACGATGCACTCACCGGGCTTGGCGACCAGCGGAGCCGACGAGGACGGGACCTCAGCGCCATCGCAGTTCGTGTCCAGTGCCTGCGTCTTCACGAGGCGCATCTGGCCCGTGATGACCGTGGTCACGTCGGTGGCCGAGGGCGTGCCGCACGAGGTGGCGCCTGCCGGGAAGGTCACCGTGACGGTGGCCGTGTCCACGGCACCTGCCGAAGCGCCGCCCGGTGCGAACACCTTGACGAGCAGCTTCTGCGTGCCGTTGGCCGCCAGCGGGCCCGGGATCGTGCCGGTCACCAGCGTGTCGCCGCTGCCGATCTGGCCGTCGCCGTCCACGTCGATGTACAGCGCGGTGGTCCAGCCAGCCGTCACGTCTGCCGCCGGCAGCGTGGCCGACACGGTGTACGGGCCAGCGCAGCTTTGCGTGCCGGTGTTGGTCAGCGTGTGGGCGTACACGACCGAGCCGCCGGGGGCGATCTGGCCGTTGTTGTTCGGCGTCAGCGTCGCACCGTAGGTCACGGCCTGGGTCACGGTCACGGCATCGGTCTTCGTGTCGATCGCCACGGCGCCCGTCGACGTCACGATGGTGGAACGCACCTGGAAGTACACCAGCTGGCCGGTGACGGGCGTCTGCGAAGCAGGCGGCGTCACGCAGGCATCGACCGGCGTCTGCGCGTTGGCTGCAACGTCCACCGTGGTGATCGCCGCACCCGTGCAGGTGCCACCCGCCGCCACGAACTTGACGGTCCAGCCCGCGGGCAGGCTGCCCGGGAAGCTGTTGGTCTGGCTCGCCGCCAGGCTGTAGGTGTTGGCCACCGTGTCGTTGTTCTTGACGAACAGCGTGAAGATCGCGCCGGTGCCGGCAGCGGTCGTCTTCGTGGTGGTCGGCTGCGGGCTCGGGCCCGTGCCCACGTCGCCGTTGCCGGTGTTGCCTGCGGTGCCGTTGCCGGTGGCCGTGTTGGTCAGGTCGACCAGCACGCCGATCATGGCGTTCAGGGTGTCGCGGGTGGATTCCGTCTTCGTGCTGTCGCCCGTCGAGGTACCCGTCACGATCGCGCTGAACGGACCGGTGGGCAGCGTGCCGGGAGACGGCAGCGTGGCGGCGAGCACGAACTGCACGCTGCCGTTGGCCGCGACCGGGCCGGTGTCGGGAATGCCGTCGCTGTTGTTGTCGATCAACGGCGTGACGCCGTCGGCGGCAAAGAACTTGAAGGTCGTTCCGGCCGGGAAGGTGCCCAGGGCGGCCGTGAGGTTCACGACGTCCGTGGCATTGCCCGTGTTGAACACCGTCTGCGTGAACTTCACCGTGGCGCCCATGGCCGCGCTGGCGACAGTCGTCGTGTCGGCTGCGGTCGTGTTGGGGTTGCCCACCGCCGTGTCCAGCGAGGTGGTCGGGCTGCCGGAAGCAGAACCGAGCACGATGCCGAAGGTGCCGATGACGTTGTAGCTCGCGGGGTTGGTCGGCGAGCCCGTCGTGCCCGGGTTGTCCGACGTGACCGTCGTCGGCACAGTCACGGGGTTGTACTTGGCCGTGTTGGTCGTGGTCGACGTGCCGATGGCCGCCGTGTTGTTGACCATCACGACGAAGCTCACCGTCTGCGTGACGTTCGGCGGCAGCGAGGCCACCACGAAGGCCAGCGTGTTGCCGGTCGCGGTGAAGTCGATGGCGTTACCAGCCACATCACCCTGCGGTGCGTCCGTGAGCGCCGTGCCCGGTGCATTGCTCCAGACGGCCGAACCTGGCACGTACGTGAAGCCTGCGGGCAACGTGTCGGTCATGACGAACCGGCCAGCCGCACCACCCGTGTTGTTGAACTTCAACGTGTAGGTGGTGTAGACGCAGCCTGCTGCGGGTGCGCCAGCTGCCGTGGTGGTAGCCGCGCAACCTGCGACCGAGCGCGGACCGCTCACCGATGCCGCGGGCCAGGTGCCGCCATTGGCCGACCAGGCGACCGACGGAACGCTCAGGCTCTTGGTGGCGTTGAAGGCAGCCTGATCCGTGAGGTTCACGTTGTCGACGTCAGCCGCTTGCGTGTTACCCGCCGCGTACAGCGCCGGCGTGCCTGCGGTGGCCGTGATGGTCGCGGCCACCGGCGAGGTGAACGTGCCCGACGAAGCGGTGCTCGGGATCGAGTACGCCACGACGAACGGGAACGTGCCGTTGCCACCCGCCACGGTCTGGGCCGGGACGTTACAGACCGCACCCGGAACGACCGAGCACAGCGCGGTCGTGCTGTCGGGCACGCCGTCGGCATTCGCGTCGGCGAACACTTCGACCTTGGTGAAGCCGTTCGGGCTGGCCGGTGCGGCCACGCTCAGCGTGAACGTGTCGGTGCCGTTGCCGGTGTTGGTCAGCACGTGCGGCGCGTACACGGTCGTGCCTGCGGCGCCGGTCTTGGTGTTGACCACATTGGTCGTCACCGTGGTGTAGGTGTCCAGGTTGAACGAGCCGACCTGCTGCACCGTCGTCTGCACGAGGTTGGAGGTGGCCAGTTGGCTGGCGCCGTTCGGGTCCAGGTAGGTGGCCGAAGCCTGGTTACCGATGATGGTGTTGGCGGGTGGAGCCGCAGCGAGTGCGCCGGAACTTCCAAAAAGGAAGCTCAGCGTCAGGGCTGCTGCGCCCGCCCAGAGCGCGCGCGGCGCGGGGCCGGTGCGACGGGCAGACAAGGTAGGGATCACTTGGGTTTCTCCTCGGGGGTTGGGGTCAAAAAAGGTCAAAAAAAGGACGAACTCACCCCGGCCGGGGATTTCCGCGAACGGAAACCGGCAATGGAAAAACCAGCGGGGTTTTGAAGAAAGAGAGAACCGGCCGTCAGCGCGGCTCAGGGCCGCCGACGGTCGTCGTCAGCGCGGGAAGCTCAGGGCGTGCTGCGCGCAACCTTCTGCGCGTCGGCGGCAGCGGCCACCGGTGCGGGCGGCACCACCGTCTCGACCTTGGCGCGCGCGGTCACCGCGGCCGAGCCGTTGGCGGGCAGCTGGCCCAGCGTCCAACGCAGCGAGCGGTACTCGTTGTAGGGAACCGGCTCCGACTTGCCGTTGACGACGCGCGCCAGCGGCTCGGCGGCAAAGGCGCCGTCCTTGGTCGCGGCCTTGACCAGCGTCGCGCCGGGCTTGGCGGTCTTGGGCAGGTATTCCAGGCCTTCGGGGATCGGCAGGTTGGCCACCAGGCCGGTGACGGCCTTGCCCGTGTGGTTGGTGTAGGTGGCCGTGTACTCGAGCACGTCGCCCGGCTTGACCGAATCGGCCGCCAGCAGCTGCTCCTTGCCCTGCGCGTCCTTGACCACCTTGGCCTGCGTCAGCACGACCGCGACGGTCTTCTTCTGCGCGGCCTCGGTGGGCGCGGGCGCGGCCTTCGTGCCCTGCGCGGCGGCCAGGCCGCCCAGCCCCAGGGTCATGGCCACGCCGAGCCCCAGGCCGAGGCGAACGGTCAGCCGGACCACCGGCGACATGAATGAATTCACTTGAGACGAACTTCCGATAGACATAGACAACTCCTAAAAAACAACTTCAAAGCCAGACCGAGGCAACACGAAGATCAAACCGACTTGACCTGTGGCCTCGCGAATTGGCGTCGAAGCCATTTCCCAGCCACTTGCAGCACACCACTGACACACCGGCATCGGCGACGACCGCCTCCGATGCCCACTCTCGGCCTCACGCAAGCACGCCCTTTTCGAGCCGCTTCCATGAGCCATTTACCACGTTCATATTATTTTCTGAATGTTTACAAAAACAATCGAACGTCCGCGATCCGCCACTTGCAATGGCCGAGGGTTCCGTGAAAATGTCACGAGAGCCCCTCCAAAGTTAACAACTGTGAATACAGATGTAATCTGGACGATCGCTCAGATTGTGAATAAACCTGCAATTGGAGTGTGATCAATTTCACAAGCATATCGCCTCCAAGTTGTTGATGCGTTTGAATAATTTCACTTCCACATCAACCCGCCGCCTCACGATCACCCAGTGTTTCAAGGGAGAAACGAGGCACTTCGAGCGGCCTCGAACTGGCCCCTGGGTCCACTTCGAAACTAAATTTACAAATTCACAGACTGTGTAATCAGGCGCCGTGAATTTCAGGGACGGCATGCGTGCCCTGTCCCCCAATGGTTTCAATCACGGGCTGCGCGAAATACGTCTTGGTGGATTTTTCAAAATCCAATTCCATTCAAACAGGCACGGCTGCGCCATTGGCCTGAATTCAATTCAAGCCAATCCCGGCCGGCTCACTTCGCCGGAATTCATTCGTTGGTCTGCCGACGCCCGGCCTCAATTCGGAGGCGAATGGGCGAGCGTCTTTTTTCAAGGTGACCTTGCGTCACCCCTTCGGATGCCGCGGGCGCTGCCCGCGAAAACTCACTTGCCGTGCCGGTTGTGTGCGCGCTCCAGCGTGTAGCCCACGCCGTAGAGCGAGCGCACGCGGAATTCGCCCGCCACGATCGATGCCAGCTTCTTGCGCACGCGCGACACCAGCGCATCGAGCGAGCGGCTGGCACCCATCTCGCCATTGCAACGGGGCCCTTGGGGCAGCTGCTGCCGCGACACGGGCGTGTCGAGGTGGCGCACCAGCACCCGGGCGATCTCGAATTCGCTCGGCGTCATGATGGCTTCGCGGCTCGCGTACTCGACCGCGAGGCGGCTGCGCACGAGCTGGAAACCGTACAGGCCGTGCGGCTTCGCGTTTCGGCGCAGCGATTTCCTGCCGCACAGCGTCGACACGCGCGCCACGACCTCTTCCGCGTTCCAGGGGCTCACCAGGAAATCGTCGACATCGAACACCGACACGCGGGGCGTTTCCAGCACGCCGCGCGACCGGGTCAGCACGACCACCGGTGCCGTGGCCGCACGGCTGGCGCCGATGCCGAACAGGATTTCCGGCAGCGCGCCCTCCATCGCCTCGCCCATCAGCAGGAAGAGCCCGACGCCGGGCATCGAGGCGGCCTCCAGCAGGTCTTCCTCGTTGACCACACACAAGGGGCTGAAGCCGGCGTCCTTCAACCGGCCTCGCAGCCAGTCGATCTCTTCGCCGGAGTCCGTCAGCACCACCACACGACCGTTTTTCTGTTCCACCCTGTCCACCATCGCTTCCCTTTTCATCGCTCCCCGCATGCCTCTCACAATGGAGTGGAATGTATTAACGTTTATGTACAGTCGATAGGGAAAAGTGCCGATATTGACCAACGGAAACAGGTAGCCCTGTTCTTTTGTCATCGTCTGCAAACAAACTCACACTAATGGGGCGTCACCCCCTCGACACGGGCGGATGGAATCCCGGATCAGCCTTCCATTCCGCGAAGGCCGATCGCTCATCAACCCCTCTGGGAAGTGGCCTCGGACGCAGGGGCCGCCTTGCGCGCGGACAGCCTTTCGAGCAGCCCGACGAGCCAGCACATCGGACAGCCGCGCAGCAGCAGCAAGGCGCCGACGAGGGCGGGCGGCGCGATCCAGGGATGGGCGGACGACAGCAGCACAGCCAGCGCGATGAGCGCCAGGGCGCCCGCGCCGCGAAGCAGATGCCAGGTGATGGAAACAGAACACATGGTGCAGGGCTCCTTGGGAATGGACACCTGCAAGAGAGGCGGCGAAACGCCGAAACGGTTCGCGGGCCCCCTCCTCACCCCGCGGCCGGCTCGAGCACGAACGCGAAGTCCAGCGTGTGGAACGGCCCGACCTGCACGCTGCCGTCTGGCGCGCGGCCCGGCGCATGCGCCGCGAAGTCGCCGATGAGCGAGTTGCGCACGCCGAACACCGCGTCGCTGTCGAGGTACGGATCACCCTCGCGGAAGACGTGCGTGATCAGCGTTTCGTAGCCCGGCGCCTGCACCATGAAGTGCACATGCGCGGGCCGCCACGGATGGCGCCGGGTGGCGCGCAGCATCGCGCCCACCGGCCCGTCGGTGGGAATCGGATAGGCCACCGGCGCCACGCCGCGAAACCACAGCCGCCCTTGCGCGTCGGTGCGCAGCACCGCCCGCCCCTGCATGCGGTCGCCGGGCCGCTGCACGTCGTAGAAGCCTTCGGCATCGGCCTCCCACACGTCGACCACCGCATCGGCGACGGGCTCGCCGTCGCGCCCGCGCACGGTGGCCTGCACGAACAGCGGCTCGCCCACCGCGCCGGCCGCGATGTCGCTGCCCAGCGGCAGCTGTGGCGCGCCGGCCACGTGGAAGGGGCCGAACACGGTGGCCTCGGTGGCCTGCGGGCTCTTGGCGTGGTTCATCGCCACCGTGAGCATCGACAGGCCCAGGGTGTCCGACAGCAGGATGAACTCCTGGCGCTGCGCGTCGCACTTCTGGCCCGTGGCGGTGAGGAAGTCGATGCCCGCGGCCCACTCGGCCTCGGTGAGCCGCACTTCGCGCGCGAAGTCGTGCAGGTGGCGCACCAGCGCCGACATCACTTCCTTCAGCCGCGCGTCCTCGCAGCCGGCCATGCGCTCGAGCACGGCGGCGGTGATGGTGTGTTCATCGATGTTGCGCATGGGCGTCGGGCTCCGGGTGGGAAGAAGGCGCGTGCGGCGCCGCCAGGCGCCGCTGCGTCGGGAACAGGGACCAGGCCCAGCGCTGCTGCGCCCAGCCCCACAGCCCCTGCTTGAAGAAGATCGTGGCCACGATGGCCAGCAGCCCGAGCCCGAGCAGGTACCAGGTGCCGTAGTCGCTCAGGAACTTGTTCAGCGCCCAGAACACAAGCGCGCCCACCAGCGGCCCTTCGATGCGGCCGATGCCGCCGATGACGACCATGAAGATCGCGAAGGCGGTCCAGTTCGGCGCGAAGGCCGCGTCGGGGCTGATGCGCAGGTTGCCCACGAAGTACAGCGCACCCGCCAGCCCGGCGCCGAAGGCCGCCACCACGTACACCGCGAGCTTCATGCGCGCCACCGGGATGCCCTGCGATTCGGCGGCCATCTCGTTGTCGCGGATCGCCAGCAGCGCCAGCCCGAAGCGGCTGCGCAAGAACAGGTAGACCAGCGACACCGCCGCCACCACGCAGCCCAGCGCCATCCAGTAGGTGACGCTCTCACGCGTGGCGCGCTCGATGCCGCGCAGCGCCGTGAGCGTGGTGCCCGAGCCGCCGCCCACCGCCGACACGTTGGCGAAGCTGAGCCGGAACACCTCGGCGATCACCCAGGTGCCGATGGCGAAGTAGCCGCCCGACAGCCGGAACGCCACGAAGGACACCGGCACCGCGATCAGCGCAGCGGCCAGCGCCCCCAACGGAATCGCCACGAACGGATTCACGCCCGCGAAGTTGCCCAGCATCAGCATCACGTAGCCGCCGAAGCCGAAGAAGGCCTGCTGCCCGATGCTGACCATGCCGCCGTAGCCTGCCAGCAGGTTCCACATCATCGCGAAGATGAAGTAGCAGGCGATCTCGACGAACTCGCGCATCCAGCTGGGCTCGCCCCAGAAAGGCAGCGTGGCGGCCACCGCCACCAGCGCGGCGGCGGTCCAGCCCGCGCGGCGGCTGCTGCCGGTGTCGATGGTGACGACGACGGAGGCCATGGCGCTCAGTCCAGCTGCAGTTGCACGCGCGCGGCCACCTGGCCCCAGCGCTGGTGTTCGGCGCGCAGGCGGCGCGCCGCTTCTTCGGGCGTGTTGGCCACCACCTCGAGGTCCATGGTGGCCAGCCGCTCGCGCAGCTCGGGCGCGGCCAGCGCCTTCGCCACCTCGGCCTGCAGCCGCGCCACCACGGCCGGCGGCGTGGCGCGCGGCACGGCCATCATCTCGGCGAAGCTGGCGTCGTAGCCCTTCACGCCCGCCTGCGCCACGGTCGGCACCGTGGGCTGGCTGCCCAGGCGCTTGCTGCCCGACACGGCGATGGCCACCAGCTTGCCGTCGCGGATGATCGGGCCGACCGTCGGCGAGGCCAGGAAGCCGCAAGGCACCATGCCGCCCATCACGTCCTGCATGGCCGGGCTCGGGCCGCGGTAGGGCACGTGCTGCATCTGCACGCCGGCGTCGGCCAGCAGCATCTCCATGGCCATGTGGCCGGGCACGCCGGGGCCGCCCGAGGCGTAGCTCATGGGCTTGGCCCGGGCCGCGGCCAGCAGCTCGGGCAGGGTCTTGATGCCGGCACCGGGAAAGCACACCAGCTCCTGGCTGAACGCGGCCAGCTGGGTCACGGGCACCAGGTCTTCCATCGGGCGGATGGCGAGCTTGCGGTACAGGTGCGGGTTGATGGTCAGCATGGTGTCGGGCCCGACCAGCACGGTGTGGCCGTCGGTGGCGCGCGCCACCTCCTGCATGCCGATGTTGCCGCCCGCGCCCGGCTTGTTGTCGACCACCACGGGCTGGCCCAGCGCCTTCTGCAGGGCGGGCTGCATCAGCCGCGAGACGATGTCGCCGGGCGCACCCGCCGGGAAGGCCACCACCAGCCGCACGGGCTTGCTGGGCCAGGCCTCGGCGGCGTGGCCGGGCGCGAGGGTGGCGAGCACGGCGGCTGCCGCAATGCAGGCCGCGAGGGGTCGGCGGAAAGCGTTCATGGGATGTCTCCTTTTTTGAAATGGGGTGCGCGGACCGACCGGCGTGGCCTACCAGGCGCCGATGAGGATGCCGGCCGCCAGCTCGCGTTCGTTCCAGCGCGCGATGTCCTCGGGCGCCACCGTGGGAAAGCGCCGCCGCTGGCGCAGCCAGTCGAACAGCAGGCCCAGCATCTGCTCGCGCACCGCGGCCAAGGCCGGGTCGCGGCCGAGGTCGACCAGCTCGTCGGGGTCGGCCTGCATGTCGAACAGCTGTGGCGGCAGGTCTTCGAAGTGCACGAACTTCCAGCGGCGCGTGCGCAGCATCGTCATGTGGCAGCGCTCGACGCGTTGGGCCAGCGGCAGGCGCACCTCGTCGCGGAAGGCGAAGCTGTTCTCGCACACCACCAGGTCCTTGCCGGCCGCGCCGGCGTGGCCGTGCAGCAGCGGGCGCAGCGACTGCCCTTCGAGCCATTCGGCCGGCTGCGGCAGGCCCAGCGCATCGAGCATGGTCGGCACGAGGTCGATGCACTCGACCAGCGCGTCGCTCACCGTGCCGCGGCGTGCGTCGGCCTCGGCGCGCGGGTCGACCACGATCAGTGGCACCTTCACGATCGGGTCGTGGAACAGCTCCTTCTCGCCCAGCCAGTGGTCGCCCAGGTAGTCGCCGTGGTCGCTGGTGAAGACCACCAGCGTGTCGCGGTCCAGCCCCTGTTCGGCCATGAAGGCGAAGAGCCGGCCGAGCTGGTCGTCGACCTGCTTCACGAGCCCCATGTAGGTCGGCACCACCATGTTGCGCACCTCGTCGCGGCTGAAGTTGCGGCTCACGGTCTCGCGCCGGAAGCCTTCGACCACCGGGTGGGCGTCGATGCGCTCGGCCTCGCTGCGCACCACCGGCCGCATGTCGTCGGGCCCGTACATCGCGTGGTACGGCGCGGGCGCCACGTAGGGCCAGTGCGGCTTGATGTACGACAGGTGCAGCACCCAGGGCGCGTCGCCGGCCTCGCGCATGAAGTCGATCGTGCGGTCGGTCGTGTAGGGCGTCTCGCTGTGCGCGCCAGCGATGTGCGCGGGCCGGTCGGCCCAGCGCATCTGCCAGCCGCTCAGGATCTCGCCGTCGGGGCCGCGGCCCGAGTTGGCGAAGTCGTGCCAGGGGTTGTCGGATTCATAACCCTGCGCGCGCAGCCAGTCGCAGTAGGCATTGCCCGTGACCTTGAAGCCCGGCGGCCAGATGCCGTCGTCGCGCGCATAGGGCTCGAAGCCGCCTTCCATGGCGAGCCGGCCCGCGCCCTGCGTCGGATCGATGCCCAGGCGCCGCGCGCCCTCGGTGTCGGCCTCGACGTGCGTCTTGCCGACCAGCGCGCAGCGCACACCGTGCGGGCGCAGGTGGTCGCCCAACGTCTTCTGCCCCACCGACAGCGGCACGAAGTTCCACATCGTGCCATGGCTGCTGACATAGCGCCCGGTGTAGGTCGACATGCGCGAGGCGCCGCAGACCGCGCCCTGCGCATAGGCATGGCTGAAGCGCACGCCGCGCGCGGCCAGCGCATCGATGTGCGGGGTCTGCAGGCGCGGGTGGCCGTAGCACGAGAGGTGGTCGGCGCGCAGCTGGTCGCACATGATGAACAGCACGTGCCTGAGCGGCGCGGGGGAGGTCTTGTCGGTCATGTCGGGGAGTCAGCGTGTCTTGGGGAACAGTCCCTGCGGCCGTAGCACCAGCACCGCGAGGAACACGAGGTGGCCGAACCAGATGCCCCAGCCCGGATCGATGCGAAAGCCGATCTGCTGCGCGATGCCCAGGATCATGGCGCCGGCCAGCGTGCCCCAGAACGAGCCCATGCCGCCGATGATCACGGCCTCGAAGGCAAACAGCAGCAGCAGCGGACCGTCCGACGGCGACACCGTGGTGCGCATGCCCTGCAGCGCGCCGGCGATGGCGATCAGCACGAAGGCGATGCCCGTGGCCAGCGCATACACCTGCTTGGCCTTGAGGCCCATCAGCTCGGCGATCTCGCGGTCGTCGGACACCGCGCGGAAGGTGCGGCCCAGCGGCGTGCGCGTGAACATCCACTGCATCGCGCCCGTGGCCGTCACCGCGACCGCCAGGATCACCAGCGGCAGCGCCCCCAGCGCCAGCGTGTCGCCCAGCGGCACCGAGGCGGTGGCCAGCGCACCGACCTCGATGGCGCGCGGGTCGGCCGAGAACAGCTCCAGCAGCAGGTTCTGGATCACGATCGACAGGCCGAAGGTCACGACCAGCGAGGGCAGCGGGTCCTTGCCCAGCGTGCCGTTGAGCACGTGGCGCTGCAGCAGGTAGCCGAAGCCGAAGGCCAGCGGCAGCACCGCGAGCACCACCACCCATGGCACAGATGCGCCGGTCATCGAGACACCGGCGATCACCGCGAAGGCGCCCAGAATGATGAAGTCGCCCTGCGCCGTGTTGGTCAGCCGCATGACGCCGAACATCAGCGACTGGCCGAGCGCGAACAGCGTGTAGAGGCCGCCGAGCAGCACGCCCTGGAGCAGGGTTTCAAGCATGGTGCTCCTCGATGCCGAAGTAGGCTTGCGAGATCTGCTCCGGCGTGAGTTCGTCCGAGCGCCCCGTGAGCGACACCCGCCCGTCCTGGAAGCAGTACACGCGCTGCGACACCTGCCGCGCCATGCGCACGTCCTGCTCCACGATCACGACCGTCATGCCCTCCCCCGTGATGGCCGGCATGGCCGCGTAGATCTCGCGGATGACGACCGGCGCCAGGCCGAGCGAGAGCTCGTCGCACAGCAGCACCTCGGGGTTGCTCATGAGCGCGCGGCCCAGCGCCACCATCTGCTGCTGCCCGCCCGACAGCGAGGTGGCGGGCTGGCGCCGCTTCTCGGCCAGGACCGGGAACAGGCCGTACAGCCGCTGCAGGTTCCACGGCCCCGCGCGGCGCGGCGTGGCGCCCATCAGCAGGTTCTCTTCCACGCTCAGGCTCGGGAACAGGCGCCGGCCTTCCGGCACCATCGCCAGGCCGCGCCGCACGATCTCGCCGGGCGGCAGGCCGCCGATGGGGTCGCCCTTGAAGCGGATCGCTTCGGACGGCGCGCGCAGCAGCCCCGTGAGGCTTTTCAGAAAGGTCGACTTGCCCGCGCCGTTGGCGCCGATGACCGCCACCAGCTCGCCCGCCGACAGCGTGAAGTCGATGCCGAACAGCGCCTGCGCATCGCCGTAGAAGGCCTGCAGGCCGTGGGTGTCGAGCAGCGCGCTCATGCCTCGATCCCCATGTACACGCGCCGCACCTCGGGGTCGTTCATCACCGCGCGCGGTGCGCCTTCCGCGAGTTGCTGACCGAAGTTGATGACGAACAGCCGGTCGGCCAGCGACAGCAGCGCATGCACGACGTGCTCGATCCAGATCATGGTCACGCCGCGCGCCTTGATGCGCTTCAGCTCCGCCACCAGCACCGCCGCCTCGGGCTCGGTGAGCCCGCCCGCGATCTCGTCGAGCAGCAGCAGGCGCGGCTTGGTCGCCAGCGCGCGGGCCAGCTCCAGCCGCTTGCGGTCGAGCAGCGTGAGCCCGCCGGCCGGCTTGTTGGCGTGCGGCGCCAGGCCGGTCTGGGCCAGCACCTCGTGCGCCGTCTCCCAGGCTTCGCGCTCGGCCTGCTGGCCGCCGAAGCAGGCGGCGGTGACGAGGTTCTCGAACACGCTCATGTGGCCGAAGGGCTGCGGCACCTGGTAGCTGCGGCCGATGCCGGCGCGGCAGCGCTGGTGCGGGCGCAGCCGCGTCACGTCGCGGCCCGCGTACTCCACGCGGCCGGCGTCGACGCGCGCGTCGCCCGAGATCAGGTTGAACAGCGTGGTCTTGCCCGCGCCGTTGGGCCCGAGGATGCCCAGCGTCTCGCCCTCGGCCACCGCCAGCGTGATGCCGTCGGTGACCTTGAGCACCCCGTAGGACTTGCTCACGCCGTGCAAGGCCAGCAGCGTCATGGCAGCCGTCACTCAGAGCAGGCGCAGCGCGCCGCCGGCGGGGATCGCCTTCGCGGCCTCGTTGTTCACCAGCGTCAGCTCCACCTTGCGCTGCTTGCCCTTGCCCCACTGGCCGAGCACCAGCGGTGTCTTGCTGACGTTCTTGAACGGGCCCTGTCCGCCCCACTTCACGGGGCCGACCACGGAGTTGATCGAGGTCGCGGCCACGGCGTCGCGCACGTCGCCGGCCTTCAGCGACTTCGATCGCGACAGCGCGTTCGCCGCCACCTCGAACAGCGCATGCGCGAAGCCGATGGGCTGCGTCCACTGCTTCTTCGTGCCGGCCTCGTAGGCCTCGGCCAGCGCCTTGGCGCTTTGCTGCGTGAGGCTGGAGCTGAAGGGATGCGACGGGCTCCACCACACCTCGGTCGACAGGCCCTCGCCGAGGTCGCCCAGCGCCTCGATGGCACCGGGGAACAGCAGCGCCTTGCCGAGCGTGATCACCTTCGGCCTGAAGCCCTGCTGGCGCGCCTGCGTGAGGAAGGTCTTGGCGTCGGGCGGGATCACCACGCCGGTGACGATCTCGACGTTGTCCCGCTTGAAGGCCGCGATCTGCGCGCTGAAGTCCTGCGTGCCGTTCTGGAAGCGGCCGGGGTCGGTGAGCGTGAAGCCCATCTGCGCGAGCGGCTTGGGAAAGCCCAGTTCCTTGTCGCCCCAGGCGTTGCCGTCGCCGTCGTTGGGGAACAGGCCGCCGACCTTCTTGTTGGTGGCCACGGTCTTCCAGCCGTTGGTGAAGGTGGCGATGACGTCTTCGAGCCCCCAGAACAGGTGGTAGGTCCAGTTGAAGCCCTTGGCCGGGTCGCCCTTGCGGCCGAAGAACCAGGGCTGCCACGGCACCACGCTGGAGATGCAGGGCACCTCGTTGAGTTCGCAGGCATCGCTCACCGGGTTGGCGGTCTCGGGCGTGCCGGCCGTGAGCACGAGCGCGACCTTGTCCTTCAGGATCAGGTCGTTGGCCACCTCGCCCGCGCGGTTGGGGTTCGACTGGCTGTCCTTGAGCACGATCTGCACGGCGTACTTCTTGCCGCCCACGCTGATGCCGTCCTTGAAGGCGGCCTTCATCTGCTCGATCACCCACTTGTCGGCCTCGCCGAAGGGCGCGAGCGGCCCGGTCTGCGGCGACACGTAGCCGATCTTGAGCGTGTCGGCGGCGAACACCAGCGGCGTGGCGCCCGTGGCGGCAAGCGCGGCGGCGGCCTGCGTGAACTGTCTGCGGTTGAATGTCATGGCTGTCTCCTTCGTTGTTCGTGTGTGTGTCTGTGCCCGCGCCGTGGGCTAACCCGGCGGCTCGCCGTCGAAGGCGCGTTGCAGCAGCGCGCGGATTGCGTCCCGCTCGGCCGGGCCGAAGGGCCGCGGATTCCAGTACGGGTTGGCGACGGCGATGTCGGCCGCGCGGTCGAGGTCGGCGGCGCGCATGCCGATGTCCTTCAGCGCCACCGGCGCGCCGTTGTCGCGCGCCAGCGCATAGACCGCCGCCGGCGCCGACACGCCGCCGAGCGCGCGCGCGATGCGCGCCATGGCTCGCGGCGCGGCCTGCGCGTTGAAGGCGAGCGCATGCGGCAGCACCACCGTGTGCACCTCGGCGTGCGGCAGGTTGAAGCTGCCGCCCAGCGTGTGGCACAGCTTGTGGTGCAGGGCCATGCCCACCGCGCCGAGCACGCCGCCGCAGAGCCAGGCGCCGTACAGCGCATCGGAACGTGCGGCCAGGTCGTCGGGCTGCACGCGGATGGCGGGCAGTGCACGTGCGAGCGCCGCGATGCCCTCCTCGGCCATCAGGTCCATCACCGGGTTGCTGTCCTGCGCGTACAGGCCTTCGGCCGCGTGCGCGATCGCGTTGATGCCGCTGGTCACGCTCAGGCCCACGGGCAGCGTGCGCGACAGCTCGGGGTCGTAGATCACGGTGCGCGGCAGCACGCACGGGTCCTTGCCGGTCTTCTTCAGGCCGTTCTCGGTGAGGCCGTAGATCGGCGTCATCTCGCTGCCCGCGTAGGTGGTAGGGATGGCGACGATCGGCAACCCGGATTCCAGCGCGATGGCCTTGCCCAGCCCCGTGGTGGAGCCGCCGCCCAGCGCCACGGCGCAGTCGGCACCGAGCCGGCGCGCCAGGTCGCGGGCCTCGCGCGCCGTTTCCACGGGCACGTGCATCACGGCGCGGTCGAACAGGCCGGCCGCCTGCGCGCCGAGCGAGGCCGCCACGCGCTCGGCCTGCGGGCGCTGCTCGGGCGTGCACAGCACCAGCGCTTTTTTCGCGCCCAGCGCATCGATCTCGCGCGCCAGGTGGCGCAGCGAACCGGCGCCGAACACCACGCGCTGCGGATGGGTCGTGTGGATGAAGTCGTGCATGGCGCGCTCCTTTTCTTTCTGGCTATTCGAGGCTCAGGCGGCGCTCGCGCACCAGCCGGGCCCACTTGTCCTGCTCGGTGCGCAGCACGGTGGCGAACTGCTCGGGCGTATTGGCGATGCCGGTCAGGCCCTGTTCGCGCAGCCGCTGCTGGAACGCGGGCTCGGTCACGATCTTTCGCACCTCGGCCTGCAGCCGGTCGACCACCGCGCGCGGCGTGCCGGCCGGGGCCAGCAGGCCGACCCAGGAGCTCACCTCGAAGCCGGGGTAGCCGCTCTCGGCCACGGTGGGCACGTCGGCATAGGCGGCCACGCGCTGCGCGCCGGTCTGGGCCAGGGCGCGCAGCCGGCCCGCGTTGACATGCGGCTGGGCCAGCACCGCCGAGAGGAACATCATCTCGACCTGCCCGCCCAGCAGGTCCTGCTGGGCCGGACCGCCGCCGCGATAAGGGATGTGCGTGACGAAGGTGCCGCTCACGGCCTTGAAGTACTCGGCCGTGAGGTGGTTGCTCGAGCCCGGCCCGACGCTGGCGTAGTTCAGGCGCCCCGGCTGCGCCTTGAGCAGGCCGACGAAGCGCACGAAATCCTTCGCCTCGACCTTCGGGTTGACCACCAGCACCAGCGGGTTGCTCGCCACCTGTGTCACGGGCTGCAAGTCTTTGCCGATGTCGAAGCTCAGCTTCGGATAGACCAGCGGGTAGGTCGCGTAGCTGTCGAACACCATCAGCAGCGTGTGGCCGTCGGGCGTCGCGCGGGCCACCTCGGCCCCCGCCAGCGTGCCGCCGGCGCCGCTGCGGTTGTCCACGATCACGGTCTGGCCGAGCGCGGCCTGCAGGCGCGGCTGCAACTGGCGCGCGACGGTGTCGACGATGCCGCCCGGCGGAAAGCCGACGACCAGCCGCACCGGCTTGGTCGGCCAGGCCGGCGCCTGGGCCTGCGCGGCCATGCCCCACAGCAGCGTGCAGGCGACCAGGGCCCGGGAGAGGATCGAGAAAGACATCGTGTGCGTCCGTCGGATTGAAGAGAACAGGAAAGCTCTCAGCGCACGAAGTGCGGCGGAATCTGCGCGTCGACGTTGACCCACACGCTTTTCACCTGCGTGTACTCGCGCATCGCGTCGAAGCCCATCTCGCGGCCGTAGCCGCTCTGGCCCACGCCGCCGAAGGGCGAGCCGGGGTTCACGCGCTTGTAGCTGTTGATCCAGACCATGCCCGCGTGCAGGTCGCGCGCCACCTTGTGGGCGCGCTGCAGGTCGCGGGTCCACAGGCCGCTGCCCAGGCCGTAGTCGGTGCCGTTGGCGATCTGCATCGCCTCTTCGTCGCTCTTGAAGGTGAGCACGGTGACGAAAGGGCCGAACACCTCTTCCTGCGCCACGCGGTCCTGGTACGAGCGGGCACGCACCACGGTCGGCTGCACGTAGCAGCCCTGCGCCAGGTCGCCGCCGGGCGCGCCGCCGCCGGCCAGCACCTCGCCGCCCTGCGCCTGCGCGACCTCGACATAGCTCAGCACGCGGTCGCGGTGCTGGGCGCTGGTGAGCGGGCCCATCTCGGTGGCCTCGTCGAGTGGGTTGCCCAGGCGGATCGACTGCGCGAGCGGAATGAACTGCTCGAGGAAAGCGTCGGCGATCTTCTCGTGCAGCATCAGCCGCGAGCCCGCGATACAGGCCTGGCCCTGGTTGTGGAAGATGGCCCAGGCGCTGCCGTTCACGGCGGCCTGCAGGTTGGCGTCCTCGAACACGATGTTGGGGCCCTTGCCGCCGAGCTCGAGCTGCACCTTCTTCAGGTTGCCCGCGCTGGCCTGCACGATGCGCCGGCCGGTGGCGGTGCTGCCGGTGAAGGCGATCTTGGCGATCTCGGGATGCTCGGCGATGTACTGGCCCGCCACGCTGCCCAGGCCGGGCAGCATGCTGACCACGCCGGGCGGCACGCCGGCCTCGGCCATCAGCTCGGCGATGCGCAGCGAGGTGAGCGGCGTGATCTCGGCCGGCTTCATCACGATGCAGTTGCCGGCCGCCAGCGCGGGCGCCATCTTCCAGCTCGTGAACATGAGCGGGAAGTTCCACGGCACGACCTGCCCGACGATGCCCACGGGCTCGCGCAGCGTGTAGTTGAGAAAGCCCTCTTCCACCGGAATGGTCTCGCCCTGGAACTTGTCGGCCATGCCGCCGAAGTAGCGAAAGCACGCGGCCGTGCGCGGCACGTCGAGCCGGCGCGAGTCGCGGATCGGGTGGCCGGTGTCCAGCGATTCGAGCCGCGCGAGCTCTTCGCCGTTGGCCTCGATGAGGTCGGCCAGCTTCAGCAGGATGCGCCCGCGATCGGCGGCGGCCATGCGGCTCCATTTGGGGAACGCGCGCTTCGCGGCGGCCACGGCCTTGTCGACGTCGGCCTTGCCGGCCAGCGCGACCTGGGCGATGGGCGTGTTGTCGTGCGGGTTCAGCGTGGCGAGCGTCTCGCCGGATTCGGCGTCGACGAAACGGCCGTCGATGAAAAGCTGGTGGCGGATGGAAAGAGCAGGCATGGGTTCTCCTCGCCCTCCCCGCGCGGGGAGGGCTGGATGGATGAATGGCGGGAAGAAAGAAGAGGCGGCGGCGGGCCGGCCGGTCAGAACTCGACCGGGATCTCGGGCGACTCGCCCTTCTGGATCTCGTAGACCAGGCTGGGCGAGCCGTTCTCCCACACCAGCAGCATCGAGCGCTTGGGGCTGAAGCCCTGGTGGCGGCAGTAGGCGGGCATGGCGGCCATGTCGCCGGCCTTCATGATCACGCGGGCCATGGGCTTGCCGGTGTTCTTGTCGCCGCAGTCCCAGTGGATCTCGTCGGTCATCTGGAAGAACCACTCGACGCGGTCGTTGCCGTGGATGATCGGCAGGATGTGCTCCTCGGTCGTCGGGCACATGTAGCTGTGCTTCACCACCGAGGTGAAGCTCGGGTTCCACGTGACCTGCGAACGGCTCAGGAAGCCGAAGAGGTTGAAGGCGTGCACCTCGTTCTCGAAGCCCGGCTCCGGGTGCAGTTCGGGCTGGCCCTGCGGCACGTCGGCAAAAGCGCGGTTGACCGGCGCGCCGCGCGCGTCGCTGCGCAGGTCGAGGTCGCCCTTCAGGCCCACGCAGCGCTTGGCCAGCTCGCGCGCCCGGGTGATCTTGGCGGTGTTGTTGCCGCTCTTGCGGCCGTAGGGCGAGCCGGTTTCCTGCGGCGCGGCGAAGGGGTCGAAGGCCGCGTTGGTCCAGTCGTCGAGCATGGCCTCGAAGGTGGCGCGGATCTGCGCCGTGGGGAAGTTCTCGAGCAGGTCGATGCCCGCGTCCTTCATGGTGCCGTTGAAGCTGCCGGCGTACAGGTCGACCGAGTCGTAGTGGTTGATGGTGCCGAACACGTTGTCGAAGTTGACCCAGCCGTAGAAGAAGCCCCAGGCCACGTCGCGCATCAGCGCACGCAGGTAGTTGCCGGCGTCCATGGTGTGGCTCATGGGACGGCCGTCCCGGGTCTTCCAGGTGATGTGGGCAAAGTACTCGTCCCGGCGAAAGCCGAAGCTGCCGAGCGAAAAATCCTTGTAGCCGAGCGTGGCATCGGGCTGCGATGCGATGACCTTGGCGAGTTCTGCGGGTGCGTTCATGGTTCAACTCCAATATTCGATGGGGACCGGATTGCCTTTTCAAGGAACACCGCGGAACCGGCTTTGCCGGGCCGCCGGTGTTGCCCCCGGTGAGGGGGTTGGCGAAGCGACACGAAGTGCGCGTAGCCTGGGGGTGATCAACTGGTTTGGCAGATGTCGGCCCACTTCTCGACAGACAGATCGCCCTTGCAGGTCTGCAGCACGATCACGCCCGGGTCGCCGGCCACGCGAAACTGGTAGGCCGTGTTCTTGGGCAGCAGGCCCTGGTGGCCGCGCGAGAGCTTCATCCAGCCCATCTTCTTGCCCTGCGGCTCGCCCTTCACGCGCACGGCGCCGTTCTTCTCGGTGTCGGCCACGGTCTGGGCCGCATCGAGCTGCACGAGGTGGACCTCGATTTCGCCGTCCATCACCAGCGCGAACTCGTCGTGGGCGCAGGTGAACCAGGGCGAGGTGCCTTCGGCGCGCAGCGTTTCCAGCACGTAGATCTGGTTCTGGCCGAACACGACCTTCTCGTACGGTGCGCTGATGCTGGCGATCTCGAAGCAGTTGGAGAACGCGTAGTGGCGCACGTCGTCGTCGATGGGCTCGACGTGGCCTTTCTCGAAGTGCTTGAGGGACCCGAAGCGGGTCTGGTATGCGACGGTCATGGGTGTCTCCTGAGGTGCCGGACGATGCAGCGTGGTGGCTGCGATGTGTGCACTGTAGGAAACGGGGGGCGCGAGCGGTAGGCCCGAAACGCGGGCCGCATTGTTCGGCAAATCCGTTCAATGCACAGGGTTTACCCCGGAACGGACAGCGATCGCGTCAGGCGTCCCAGATCAGCCCCGGCGGCAGCAGGCCGCGCTCGATCATGGCGGCGTCCCACGGCGGCACCTTCGAGAACGCCTGGGTCAGGTGCTCGATGAACAGGCGCAGCTTGAAGGCATTGCGCGAGGTGCCCGCATACACCGCGCTGAGCGAGAACGACGACAGCTGGTGCGCCGGCAGCACCACCTCCAGGTCGCCGCGCAGGATCGCCTCGCCCGCCACCAGCGTCGGCAGGCAGACGATGCCGGCGTGCTCCATGGCGTACTCGCGCAGCAGGTGGACGCTGTTGGTGAGCAGCGCCGCGCTCATGTACAGCGTGACCTGCTCGCCCGCGTGATGAAAGGTCCAGCGGTCGCGCGTGGGGTAGCCCGAGTACAGGCCGAGCGTGTGCTTGTGCAGCTCGCGCGGGCTCGCGGGCCGGCCGTGCGCGCGCAGGTACTCGGGCGTGGCGCAGAACACGCGGCGCACCGGGAACAGCGGGCGCGACACCAGCTCGGTCGACGCCGCCGGAAAGATCTGCAGCGCGCAATCGACGCCCGCCTTCACCGGGTCGACCACCGCGTCGCTCACGATGAGCTCCAGGTGGATGTCCGGAAAGCTCACCTGGAAGGCGCGCAGCAGCGTCGCGAAATGCCCCAGCACGAAGCCCGTGAGCGCATGCACGCGCAGCGTGCCGGTGGGCCCGTCCTTGGCGTCGCGCATCTGGTCCATGATGTCGTTGGCCCGCCCGACCAGCTCGACGCAGTCGCGCAGGAAGGCCTGCCCCACGTCGCTGAGCCGGACCACCCGCGTGCTGCGGTGGAACAGCGGCGCGCCGACGTGGTCCTCGAGCTGCTTCACGCGGCTGGTCACCACCGATTTCGACACCCGCAGCTGGCGCGCGGCCTCGGCAAAGCTCTGGGTCTGTGCGACCCGCACGAAGGTCTCTATGTTCTCGAGGCGGTCCATGGGGCATGCAATGTAGCGGTTGCGCGGCGGCGGCCGGTCGGCCGCATGGGTGTGAAGTACTGCGCAATCCCGCACGGAGATTGACCGCACCCTTCTCAATTCGCCCACAAATGTGAGCATTTCCCTGTGAGATTGTTAATACGGCAACTATTGTCCTGCCCCGAAGCACCCCGGGTGCACAAGAAATCGAAGCAGGGAGTTCCCATGACCAAATCCACGATCACCGTGATGCTCGCGCTGGCGGCATCCGTTCTCATGAGCGCCTGCGTGCACCACCACGCGCCGCCCCCGCGTGCGGAGCCCGGGCCGGCGCACAAGGGCGGCAACTTCTGCCCGCCGGGCCAGGCCAAGAAGGGCAACTGCTGATCGCCCGCCATGCTGAACCCGTTCCTGCGTGACATGACGCCCGACGAACTGCCGACCGGCACCGCGCGGCCAGCCTACATCGCCCTGCTGCCCGTGCTGGCCTATGTGCTCGTCGCCATCGCGTTCCTGAGCATGTCGGTGGTCGTGCCGAGCCTGCTCGTGGCCTGCCTGTTCGCGACCGCGGCGGCCATGTCGCTGGGCGCGGGCGTGGTGCTCGGCATGAGCATCTGGATCTTTCCGCAGCTGTCGAGCTGAGGGCCGCACGCGATGAGTACTTCGAACGCCTCCGTCTTTCGCGTCCAGAGCTGGCGCACGACCCTGCTTGCGGCCTCCGTGGTGCTGCTGATCGTGATGGCGCTGCTCATGAAGTGGCTGGTCGAGCTGCAGGTGGAAACCGCGCAGGAACGCCAGCTGCGCGAAGCCGTCGCGCGCGAGGCCGACGCCCGCTGCTTCGTGCTGCCCACGCGCCAGGAGGTCGACACCTGCCGGGCCGTCAACGCGGCGGGCCTGACGCCCTGACCGGCGCGCCGCTCAACCGAAAGTGAACGCGTAGGCCTGCGCGCCGGCGTCGAGAAACTCGATCTCGAACAGCCGTTCCTTGCCGCTGCCCGCCGACTGCCGCACCAGCTGGTACAGCTTCTGCGCATCGACCACGCCGTGGCCCTGGGCATCGGTGTCGGCGCCGTGGTCCGCCAGCGGCGGCTGGCCGTCGACCCGCACCGTGAAACGCACCGGCTTGCCGTCGGCCATCGGGCCGAGCACGAGGTGCAGGTCGCGCGCCTTGAAGCGGTAGGCGATGCGGCCATGGGCCTGGTTCAGCACGGCCCGTTCGCCCTCCACCGTCCAGTCGCCGCCCAGCGACCACTGGTTGGTGCGCAATGAGGAAGCCACGGGCTCGTAGGCCTTGGCACGGTCGCGCGCGATGCCGCCGGGCGACGCGAAACCGTGCGCCCGCGCATGGCCCAGGTAGGTTTCGCCGGACTGCGCCGGCTCGGCACCGGGCGCGGCCTGGGTGCCCTGCCCCAGCGGCGCCACCAGCCCGTCGGCGACCTGCGCCTGCCCGGCCTCGGCCAGCAGTTGCTGGATCACCTGCTCGGCCTTGTCGTAGCGGTTCTCGCCGAACTGGTGATGGCGGATGCGCCCCTGCGCATCGACGAAATAGAACGCCGGCCAGGCCTGGTTGTCGAAGCCGCGCCAGATCGAAAAATCGTTGTCCAGCGCCACCGGGAACCCGATGCCCAGGTCTTTCACGGCCTTGCGCACGTTGGCCGGGTTCTTCTCGAACGCGAACTCCGGCGCATGCACGCCCAGGACGACCAGGCCCGCGTCCTTGTACTTCTCGGCCCACGCGCGCACGTAGGGCAGCGTGCGCAGGCAGTTGATGCACGAGTAGGTCCAGAAATCGACCAGCACGACCTTGCCGCGCAAGGCCTCGGGCGTGAGCGGCGCCGAGTTGATCCGTTCGGTCGCGCCCGCCAGCGACGGCAGCCGGCCTTCGACGCGGAGCTCGCGCGCGGGCACCGGGGCCGGGCGGGTGTCCGCGACGCGCACGAAGCCGGCGTCTGCGCGCTGCGCCTGCGGCGCGTCTTGGCGCAGCGTGTCTACCAGCGCCTGCTCCAGCGTCGACGTGGTGCCCAGCGACAGGCGCGCGAGCCAGCCGGTGTCCAGCCCCAGCGCGATGGCGCCCACGCCGGCCAGCACCGCGGCACCGGCGATGCGCCGCACCCCGTCGCCGGTCGGCAGCGTGCGCTTCAGCGCCGAGAGCAGCCGGCCGCCGGACAGCAGCGCCACCGAGAGCGAGGTGCACGCGCCGGCCGCATAGGCGAGCAGCAGCAGCGAGGTGCCGACGCTCGCGCCGTTGAGCGCCGCGCCCGTCAGGATCAGCCCGAGGATCGGCCCCGCGCACGGTGCCCAGAGCAGGCCCGTGCCCACGCCCAACCACAGCGGCGAGAACACGGAGGCCTGCGGCTCATCAGACGTGCGGGACATGCGCAGGCCCAGCGCCACCAGCGGCCGGCTCAGGCGCTCGGCCACGCGCGGGAACAGCAGCGTCGCACCGAACAGCGCGAGCAAGGCCATGGCCGCGTAGCGCCCGTATTCGTTGAGCGTGACGATCCAGCCGCCGCCCACGGCCGCCAACGTGGCGACCACGGCGAAGGCCAGTGCCAGGCCCACGAGCATCGGCAGGCCGTGCGAGCGGAAGGGCCGGTCGGCGCGCGCGAACACGAAGGGCAGCACCGGCAGGATGCAGGGGCTCAGGATCGTGAGCACCCCGCCCAGGTAGGCGATGAAGAGGATGAGCATGGTGTGAAAGATGGGGGGTCGGGTTCAGCGAGCGGGCGCGGTGGCCAACGCCAGCCGCGCCTCGAGCCCGCCTTCGGGGCGGTTGTGCAGCGTGAGCTCGGCGCCCATCGCCATGGCCAGCTGGTGCGCGATGGCCAGGCCCAGGCCGGTGCCGCCGGTGCTGCGGTTGCGCGAGCTTTCGACGCGGTAGAAGGGCTTGAGCACCGCGTCGAGTTCCTCGGGGGGAATGCCCGGGCCGTTGTCGAGCACGCTCACCACGAGGCGGCCGCCTTCGCCTTCAGCCTGCACGCGCAGCGTCACGTCGGAGCCGAACTTGAGCGCGTTGTCGATCAAGTTCATCAGGATGCGGCGCAGCGCGTTCGGGCGGCTCACGATCGGCGCGCCGGCCCGGCCGTCGAGTCGCACCTGCTGGCCCACGTCTTCGTAGTCGGCCACCATGCTCTCGAACAGCGCGTCGGCATCGATGCGCAGCGGCGGCTCGGTGGCGCCATGGAGCGTGCGTGCATAGGTCACACCTTCGCGCACCAGCGCGTTCATGGCGTCCAGGTCCTGGCGGAATTTCTCGCGGTCGTGCGTGTCGTCCATCAGGTCGGTGCGCAGGCGCATCCGCGTGATGGGCGTCTGCAGGTCGTGCGAGATGGCCGCCAGGATTTCGACGCGCTCCGCCATGTAGCCCGCGATGCGATGCTGCATGGCGTTGAAGGCGCGCGCCGCATGCGCCACTTCGGTCGGACCCTCTTCCACCAGCGTGCGGCCTTTCAGATCAGGGCCGAGCTGGTCGGCCGCGGCGGACAGCTGCGCGAGCGGCCGCGTCACCAGCCGCACCGCGACCCAGGCGCACAAGGCCAGCACCAGCAGTTGGCCCGCCAGCAGCCACATCACCCAGCCCGACACCGGCATGCCCACGCGCATGGCGTGCACGACCACCGACGAGCCGTCGCCCAGCCGCACCTCGATCTGCAGGCCCTCGGGCGGCCAGGCCACCTCGCCGACCTTGACGACCGGGAACGGGCGCATCGCATCGACGATGGCCGCGGCAAACTGCTGCGAAGCCTCCGAGCGGGGCGCGCCACCCTGCGCGTTGCCGCCCAGCACGAAGCGGTAGTTGCGCCGTTCCAGCCGGTCGAGCCAGCCGGCGCGCTCCGCCGCGGGGAGCCGGTCGAGGATGGCGACCGAGCTCGCGATGTCGCGCTCGATGCCGATCATCATCAGCTCGCGAAGCGCCATGTTCCGCTCGTAGCGGATCGCCGCGAAGGTGAGCAGCTGCGCGATCGCCAGGCCCACCACGATGATCAGCGTCACGCGGGAGAACAGCGAGCCGGGCAGCAGCCGGCGCCAGCGCGGCGCGGTACCGCTCGGATTCGCAACGGGATTCGCGGAAGTGGACATGAACAGCTTCTTGGTCAGGCGGCGTGGCGATGCGTCGTCAGCGCAGCGGGCTCACACCAGGTGGATGGCAACGTCGATGTTGCCTCGGGTCGCCTTGGAATAGGGGCAGGTCTGGTGCGCGGCCTCGGTGAGGGCCTGCGCCACCTCGCGGTCCAGGCCCGGCAGGCTCACGTTCAGGCGCGCCTGCAGAAAGTATTCGCCGCCGGCGGTGCCCAGGTCGACCTCGGCATCGACAGCCAGGTCGGGCGGCAGCGCGACCTTCATCTTGCCGGCCGCCTTGCCCATCGCGCCGATGAAGCAGGCCGACCAGCCGGCCGCGAACAGCTGCTCGGGGTTGGTGCCGGTGCCGGCGCTGCCGGGCGACGAGAGCTTGATGTCCAGGCGGCCATCGGAGCTGCGCGCCTCGCCGTCGCGGCCTCCCGAGGAGGTGCGGGTCTTGCCGGTGTAGAGGACTTTGTCGATGCGGGTCATGGGGGTTCCTTGAATGCAGGGTGGTTGGAAAACGCACGGATTGTTGGGCCGCCCGCCCCCTGCCGGATCGCCTTCTGTATGCCTGTGTATCTGGCCCGCGAAACCACACACTACGTTTCCACGGCCATGGCCCGCGCGCCGCCGGAACGCTACATTGCGGCTGCGGCGCCGTGCCGCCACCGCCTCCCCTGCCATGACGCCCAAGACCTCCGACCACATCCTCATCGTCGACGACGACCGGGACATCCGCGAACTGCTCACCACCTACCTGGTGAAGAACGGCTTGCGCGTGGTCGCGGTGCCCACGGGGCGCCACATGCGCGCCGCGCTCGACGCGTCGGGGCCCTTCGACCTGATCATCCTGGACCTGATGCTGCCCGGCGAAGACGGGCTCACGCTGTGCCGCGACCTGCGCACCGGCAAGTACAAGGCCACGCCCATCCTCATGCTGACCGCGCGCAGCGAGGAAGCCGACCGCATCCTGGGCCTGGAGATGGGCGCCGACGACTACCTGGCCAAGCCCTTTTCCGCGCGCGAGCTGCTGGCGCGCATCCGCGCCGTGATGCGGCGCACGCGCATGCTGCCGCCCAACATGGGCACCGTCGAGCCCTCGCAGAAGCTGGGGTTCGGCGAATGGCAGGTCGACACGGTGGCGCGCCACCTGATCGACGACGCCGGCGTGATGGTGGCGCTGAGCGGCGCCGAGTACCGGCTGCTGCGCGTATTCCTTGACCACCCGCAGAAGGTGCTCAGCCGCGACCAGCTGCTCAGCCTGACGCAGGGGCGCGAAGCCGAGCTCTTCGAGCGCTCCATCGACCTGCTCGTGAGCCGGCTGCGCCAGCGCCTGCGCGACGACGCGCGCGAGCCGCGCTACATCAAGACCGTGCGCAGCGAAGGCTACGTGCTCGCTTCGGCGGTCGAAGCGAGAGACTGACCGACGCCACGCTCTGGCACTGGGTCGGGTGGCGCAGCTCGTGCGCCAGCCCGCCCGCGAAGAACAGCAGCGCGAACCAGAGCTTCTTGAATCCGCGAGGGCGCGTCATGGGGATTTCCTTCGGGCGATGAATGGGTGGAGGACGGACGGATTGTTGGCCGCCTTCTCGCCGCGCAACGGGCATTGCGTATGCCTGTGTATCCCGGCCCGACATCGACACACCACGTTTCGTCGAGGTGCCTTCGCACGCCTGCGATTGAAATTTAGTGTGGCCGGAACCGGCGCGGATACAGAGGCATACACAAGCCGAGCAGCAGGTGGGTTTCCCCCCGAACAATCGCGCCGTCCCCCTTCGAATCCCAGGAGATTTCCATGACCGCCTCCCCCTCGCTGCCGCGCCGTTCGTTCCTCGGCAAGGCCGCGCTCGGCCTCGCCGCCACGCAGCTCACGTCGATCGTTCCCGCCTTCGCCCAATCCGCCGCCACAGGCGGCACCCGACGCCTCGAACCCCTCAAGAGCATCGACGCCGGCAGCCTGCGCATCGGCTACTACGAAGCCGGCCCGGCCGACGGCGCGCCGGTGATCCTTCTGCACGGCTGGCCCTACGACATCCACATGTTCGTCGACGTCGCACCGCAGCTGGCCGCCGCGGGCTTTCGCGTGATCGTGCCGTACCTGCGCGGCTACGGCACCACCCGCTTCCTATCGGCCGACACGCCGCGCAACGGGCAGCAGTCGGCGGTGGCCGTCGACATCATTGCGCTGATGGACGCGCTGAAGATCCCCGTCGCCACCGTGGCCGGCTGCGACTGGGGCGCACGCACCGCGTGCATCATGGCCGCACTGTGGCCCGAGCGCGTGAAGGCGCTGGTGTCGGTCAGCGGCTACCTCATCGGCAGCCAGGAGGCCGGCAAGGCGCCGCTGCCGCCGCAGGCCGAGCTGCAGTGGTGGTACCAGTACTACTTCGCGACCGAGCGCGGCCGCGCGGGCTACGAGAAGAACCGCCACGACTTCGCCAGGCTCATCTGGCAGCTCGCCTCGCCGAAGTGGAACTTCGACGCCGCCACCTTCGAGCGCAGCGCCGTCGCCTTCGAGAACCCGGACCACGTGGCGATCACGGTGCACAACTACCGCTGGCGCCTCGGCCTGGCCGAGGGCGAGGCGAAGTACCAGGCGCTGGAGAACCGGCTCGCCCAGGCGCCGGTGATCGGCGTGCCGACCATCACGCTCGAAGGCGACGCCAACGGCGCGCCGCACCCGGAACCCAGCGCGTATGCGAAGAAGTTCTCGGGGCGCTACGAGCACCGGCTGGTCAGCGGCGGCATCGGCCACAACCTGCCGCAGGAGGCGCCCGAAGCGTTCGCGAAGGCGGTGATCGACGTGGCGCGCGGGTAAGCCGCGCAGGCCCCTCAGTCGGCGGCGAGCGCCTGCGCCAGCGGCTCGGCGTCGAAGCGCTCGAACCCGCAGTAGCACAGGAAGTGGCGGTTGGCCGCGCGGCCGAACAAGGTCATGCCGAGCTGGGTGGCCAGCTCGTGCCCCATCGCGGTGACGCCGTTGCGCGAGACGACGATCGGCACGCCCATGTGGGCCGACTTCATCACCATCTCGCTCGTCAGGCGGCCCGTGGTGTAGAAGACCTTGTCGCCGCCGTCGACGCCATGCACCGCCATCCATCCGGCGATGGTGTCGATGGCGTTGTGCCGGCCGACGTCCTCCGCGAACACCAGCATCTCGGTGCCGCAAAACAGCGCGCACCCGTGCACCGACCCGGCGTGCCGATGCACGCTGTTGCGCGATTTCATCTGTTCGAGGATGCGCGCCAGCGTGCCCTGCGCAATGCGCGCCGACTGCGCCGCCGGCAGCCGCACGGCGCCGATCTGCGCCATGGCGTCGCCGAAGACGGTGCCTTGTCCGCAGCCCGTGGTCACGACCCGGTGCGCGGTTTTTTCGGCGAGGTTCGCGATGCCGCGGTGGGTCTTCACGGCGGCCGCCTCCACGCTCCAGTCGACGTCGATGCTCTCGACCTCGTCGGCGCGCCGCACGAGATCCTGGTTGAGCAGGTAGCCCAGCACCAGCAGCTCGGGCGCTGCGCCCAGGGTCATCAGCGTCACGAGCTCGCGCTTGTCGACGAAGACGGTCAACGGCCGCTCCGCCGGGATGTCGATGTCGCGGCGCTCGCCGTGCTGGTCGACGATCTCGATGCGGCGCAGCAGCGGGCCGCGCGCCGGGTTCAGGCGCGGCGCGCCGGCGCGCCGGGGCAGCGGGACCGCATCGAAAGCCAGCGGTGTCTCGTCTTCTGCGTCGTCTTCACGTGGGGCCATGCGGAATCCTACGCCACCGCTGCGAGCGGAGCTCGAAGGGGTACTGCTCGCGAACGGGCGCGCCATCGGCTATGGTTCGTTCATGCCTTCTTCGGACATTCCCGCGACCGCGCCCACGGGCCGCCCGACGCTCGACGTCGCGGTGGTCATGCGCCGCGAGCGCCTGCACGGCCCCTCGAGCCACTGGCAGCCCTGGCGCTGGACGCTCGACAGCGTGCTGCCCGACGAACCCGGCTTCGGCACCGAGCCGCGCCTCCTGCGCGACGACGACGGCGAGCAGCACTGGCTGCACCCCGGCTTCCAGGTCGAGCTATACCGCGACGAGGCCGAGGGCTACCACCTCAACGCGATCACGCCGACCCCGTGCTGGTTCGTGCTGTGGCGCATGGACGAGGAACCGACGCTTTCCACGGAACCCATTCCGCGGCCGGTCGTGGTCACGCTCAGCTACTACGAGGCCGGGCGCTGGCTCGATGCGCAGGAAACCGTCGAGCAGGTGCCGGCGCCCGCGGAGGTGGTCGACTGGGTGCGCGCTTTCGTCGACGAGCACTACGTGGTCGAGCCCAAGCGCCGCCGGCGGCCCGAGAGCTTCCGCTCGCTGGTCGACCGCTTTGGCAACGCCGCGAGCGTGACGACCGAGAAGAAGCGCGGACGAGGCGCGGGCGATGTCTGAGGGTTTCCTGGGACGCTGGTCGCGCCGCAAGCAGGAGGTGCGCGCGGCCGAGGCCGCCGTGGAAGAAAAGACCCTGCCGGCCGTGGAACCCGTTGCGGTGCCGGCGCCAGTGCCACCCCCCGCCGCGCTCGCCGAGCCCCCCGCCGCCGAAGGCGAGCAGGACACCGCGCCGCCGTTGACGCTCGCGGACGTGGATGCACTGGACATCGGGTCCGACTTCAAGCCCTTCCTCACGAAGGAGGTCGCGCCCGAGGTCAAGAACGCGGCCTTCCGCAAGCTCTTTGCCGATCCGCATTTCAACGTGATGGACGGCCTGGACACCTACGTCGACGACTACTCCCAGTCCACCCCGGTGCCCGAGAGCGTGCTGCGCCAGATGGCCAGCGCCAAGTTCCTCAAGCTCTTCGACGAAGACCCCGAAGACATTCCCCCGGAAACCCCCGACGACGCCGAGACGTCGGACGTGGCACAGTCCCAGGGTTCCGAAACGCTTCCCAGCCCGCCGGTTGCCGCGATGCAACCCGCCAGCCAAGAAACCGATGACCACCACGCTGATTTGCGACTGCAACCAGACGATGCCGCTCGAGCCGAAGACGCTCGGCGCGGCACTGGCTGAAACCCTCCCGCTGCATTCGTCGCTGTGCCGCCGCGAGGCGACCTCCTTCCAGCGCGCCATCCAGTCCGGCGACGACGTCGTGGTGGCCTGCACCCAGGAAAAACGGCTGTTCGGCGAGCTCGCCACGCAGACGCCCGACGCCACCTCGCCGATCCGCTTCATCAACATCCGCGAGACGGGCGGCTGGAGCCGCGACGCGAAAAGCGCGATGCCGAAGATCGCCGCGCTGCTGGCCGCCGCCAGCCTGCCCGAGCCCGACCCCGTCTCGACCGTGACCTACACCAGCCAGGGCCGGCTGCTGATCATCGGCCCGCTCGACGCCGCCGAACGCGCCGCGGCGCTGGTCGGCGACACGCTCGACGTCACCGTGCTCGCGCAGGGCCCCGGTGCAGACGGTGGCGCCCAGGCGCGCCGCTGGCCGGTGATCGCCGGGCGCATCGATTCGCTCACCGGCTGGCTCGGCGCCTTCACGCTGCGCTGGACGCGCGACAACGCGATCGACCTCGACCTGTGCACCCGCTGCAACGCCTGCGTGGTCGCCTGCCCCGAGCAGGCCATCGGGCTGGACTACCAGATCGACAACGCGCGCTGCACCTCGCACCGCGACTGCGAGCGCGCCTGCAGCGTGGCCGGCGCCATCAATTTCAGCCGCGAGCCGCAGGCGCTCGACGCGGCCTTCGACCTCGTGCTCGACCTCGGCGCCGCGCCGCAGATCGACTGGCACGCGCCGCCGCAGGGCTACTTCCACCTGCCCGGCGGCGTCGCGCAGGCCGAGGGCCTGCAGACGCTGCTGCGCCTGCGCGAGCTGGTGGGCGAATTCGAGAAGCCCAAGTTCTTCGACTACAAGCAGAAGCTGTGCGCGCACAGCCGCAACGAGGTGGTCGGCTGCAACGCCTGCGTCGAGGTGTGCTCGGCCCATGCCGTGAGCAGCGACCCGCAGCGCCAGCGCATCGTGGTCAACCCGAACCTGTGCGTCGGCTGCGGCGCTTGCACCACGGTGTGCCCGACGGGCGCGCTGGGCTACACCTACCCGCGCGCGCCCGACCAGGGCCTGAAGCTGCGCAAGCTGCTCAGCACCTATGCCGCGGCGGGCGGGCGCGATGCGGCCCTGCTGCTGCACAGCCAGGAAGGCGGCCAGGCGCTGCTCGAACAGCTCGGGCGGCAGGCGCAGCTGGGCAAGGCCCAGGGCGTGCCGGCGCGCGTGATACCGGTCGACCTCTTTCATGCGGCCAGCACCGGCATCGACCTGTGGCTGAGCGCCGTCGCCTTCGGCGCCTCGCAGGTCGCGGTGCTGTGCACCGGCGAAGAGGCGCCGCAGTACCTCGCGGCGCTCAAGCAACAGCGGGACGTCGCGCAGGCGCTGCTGCTCGGCCTGGGCTACACCGGCACGCACTTCCACGTGATCGAGGCCGATTCGCCCGCTGTTCTGGACGCCGCGCTGGCCGGCCTGCGCACGACCACGCAGCGCGTGCCGGCCACGGCCGCCCGCTTCGCCGTCGGCGCCGACAAGCGCGACCGGCTCGAGATGGCGCTGGACCATCTGATGGACGCGGCCCCGGCTCTTCAGGCGCCCGCCGAGGCCCCGCTGGCCTTCGCGCTGCCGGCCGGATCGCCGCTGGGCGCCGTCGCGGTCGACAAGGACAAGTGCACGCTGTGCCTGGCCTGCGTCAGCGCCTGCCCGTCGGGCGCGCTGCTGGACAGCCAGAGCGCGCCGCAGCTGCGCTTCATCGAGAAGAACTGCGTGCAATGCGGCCTGTGCGAAACCACCTGCCCCGAGGACGCCGTCTCGCTCGTGCCGCGCCTGCTGGCCGCGCCCGAGCGCAAGCAGCAGGTGCTGCTGAACGAGGCCAAGCCCTGGGCCTGCATCCGCTGCAGCAAGCCCTTCGGCACGCAAAAGGCCATCGAGGCCATGCTCGGCAAGCTGGCCGGGCACGCCATGTTCCAGGGCGAAGCGCTGGAGCGCCTCAAGATGTGCAGCGACTGCCGCGTCATCGACCTGTACAGCGCCACCAACGAAGTGAAGATCACCCCGCTATGAGCCAGACCTTTCCCGCCACGTCCGCGCTCGACGAGGAGGTGGCCCGGGCCGAGCTCTACGGCCTGCTCGCGCGCCTGTGGTACGCCGCGCCCGATGCCGAATTGCTGGAAGCCTTCCAGGTCGCGCCCACCGAGGCGCCGGCCGCGGGCGCCTTCCTGGAAGAGCCGTGGCGCCAGCTGGTCGGCATCGCGCGCGACACCAGCGCCGCCGCCGCGCACGAGGAATACGACGCGCTCTTCGGCGGCATCGGCAAGCCCGAGGTCTTCCTGTTCGGTTCGCACTACCTGAGCGGTTTTCTCAACGACAAGCCGCTCGTGCAGCTGCGCCACGACCTCGACAAGCTGGGCCTGGCGCGCACCGAGACCACCTACGAAACCGAGGACCACATCGCCTGCCTGTTCGAGGTCATGCGCTACCTGATCGCCGGCGAGGACGTGGCGGTGGCCAACCTCACGCAGCAGCAGGCGATGTTCTCCAGACACGTCCAGCCGTGGCTGCCCGCCTTGTGCGATGCTGTGTTGCAGCATCCGAAGGCGCGGTTCTATGCGGCGCTCGCCGCCTTCACACGCGCGTTCGGCGATGTCGAGGCGCAGGCCTTCGACATGCTGGACTGAAGCGAACGAATGCGAGGGGTATTCAGGTTGCTCACACCTTGTTGCTGGTCTAGTATCCACAAGGCCGACCGGGTTTCCCCTCTCTCGTCGCGCCCAGCCACTCCTGGAGTCAATATGCAGGACAGCCAAAACACCGGCATCAAGCCGGCCTCCCGTCGCGGATTCTTTCTCGGTGCCGCCACCGCCGGCGCCGCCGCGGTGGCCGTCACGTCGCTGCCAAACATGGCCGAGACACCCGTCGCCGCCGTCGCCCCCTCTTTGCCGCCCCCGCCCGAAAACGGCGGCGGCTATTCCCTGAGCGAACACGTCAAGCGTTACTACGCCACCACGTCAGCCTGAGGAGACCCCGTGCTTCTGACCAGAAAATCCCCAGGCACCGCGAGCCCGCGGGCCTCCGACGCATCGCCCTTCGTTCACAGTTTGCGGCGCGGCCTCGCGAACGCCCTGCCGACCATGGACCGGCGCGCCTTCCTGCGGCGCTCCGGCCTGGGCGTCGGCGTGGGCCTGGCGGCCAGCCAGCTCACGCTGATCCAGAAGGCCAAGGCCGCCGACGGCCGGCCCACGGCCATCGGCGCCGGCAAGATCGAAGTGAAGCGCACCGTGTGCTCGCACTGCTCGGTCGGCTGCGCGTCCGACGCGGTGGTCGAGAACGGCGTGTGGGTGCGCCAGGAGCCGGTGTTCGACTCGCCCATCAACCTCGGCGCGCACTGCGCCAAGGGCGCGGCGCTGCGCGAGCACGGCCACGGCGAGTACCGCCTGCGCTATCCGATGAAGCTCGTGAACGGCAAGTACGAGCGCATCAGCTGGGACACCGCGCTGGATGAAATCACCGCCAAGCTGAAGGAACTCACCAAGGCCAGCGGCCCCGACGCGATCTACTGGATCGGCTCGAGCAAGCACAGCAACGAGCAGGCCTACCTGCTGCGCAAGTTCGTGAGCTTCTTCGGCAGCAACAACTGCGACCACCAGGCGCGCATCTGCCACTCGACCACGGTCGCGGGCGTGGCGAACACATGGGGCTACGGCGCCATGACCAATTCGTACAACGACATGCGCAACGCGAAGATCGCGATGTACATCGGCTCGAACGCGGCCGAGGCGCACCCCGTGAGCATGCTGCACATGCTGCATGCCAAGGAAAACGGCTGCAAGATGATCGTGGTCGACCCGCGCTTCACGCGCACGGCGGCCAAGGCCCACGAGTACGTGCGCATCCGCTCGGGCTCGGACATCGCGTTCCTGTTCGGCATCCTGCACCACATCTTCAAGAACGGCTGGGAAGACAAGCGCTACCTCAACGACCGCGTCTACGGCATGGAAGAAGTGCGCGCGGAAGTCATGAGCAAGTGGACGCCCGACAAGGTCGAGGAGGCCTGCGGCGTGAACGAGGCGCAGGTGCTGAAGGTCGCGACCATGCTGCACGAGCACCGCCCCGGCACCGTGGTGTGGTGCATGGGCCAGACGCAGCACAGCATCGGCAACGCCATCGTGCGGGCCTCGTGCATCCTGCAGCTGGCGCTGGGCAACGTGGGCACCTCGGGCGGCGGCACCAACATCTTCCGCGGCCACGACAACGTGCAGGGCGCGACCGACGTCGGCCCCAACCCCGATTCGCTGCCGGGCTACTACGGCCTGGTCGAAGGCTCGTGGAAGCACTTCGCCGCCACCTGGGGCGTGGACTTCGAATGGATCAAGGGCCGCTTCGCCTCGCCCGCGATGATGAGCAAGCCGGGCATCACGGTGTCGCGCTGGATCGACGGCGTGCTCGAGAAGAACGAGCTCATCGACCAGGACTCGAACCTGCGCGGCGTCTTCTACTGGGGCCATGCGCCCAACTCGCAGACGCGCGGCCTCGAGATGAAGCGGGCCATGGACAAGCTCGACCTGCTGGTCGTGGTCGACCCGTACCCCTCGGCCACGGCCGCCATGGCCGCGATGCCGGGCCGGCCCGAGGACGCCAACGCGAACCGCGCGGTGTACCTGCTGCCCGCGTGCACGCAGTTCGAGACCAGCGGCTCGGTGACGGCGTCGAACCGCTCGATCCAGTGGCGCGAGAAGGTCATCGAGCCGCTGTGGGAAAGCCGCACCGACCACATGATCATGCAGCAGTTCGCCGACCGCCTGGGCTTCGGCAAGGAGCTGAGCAAGAACTACAAGATGCAGAAGGTCAAGGGCATGGACGAGCCCGTGCCCGACGACATCCTGCGCGAGATCAACAAGTGCTGCTGGGCCGTCGGCTACTCGGGCCAGAGTCCCGAGCGGCTGCAGGCGCACATGCGCAACATGGCCGCCTTCGACGTGCGCACGCTGCGGGCCAAGGGGGCGGTCAAGGACAAGGTCAACGGCTACGACATCTCGGGCGACTACTTCGGCCTGCCCTGGCCCTGCTACGGCACGCCCGAGCTCAAGCATCCCGGCTCGCCGAACCTGTACGACCCGTCCAAGCACGTGATGGACGGCGGCGGCAACTTCCGCGCGAACTTCGGCGTGGAGCGCAACGGCAAGAACCTGCTGGCCGAGGACGGCTCCCACTCGCTGGGCGCCGACATCACCACCGGCTACCCCGAGCTCGACCATCTGCTGCTCAAGAAGCTCGGCTGGTGGGACGAACTCACGGAGGCCGAGAAGCCCAAGGCCGAGGGCAAGAACTGGAAGACCGACAGCTCGGGCGGCATGATCCGCGTGTTCATGAAGAACCACGGCTGCCACCCCTTCGGCAACGCCAAGGCGCGCGCGGTGGTGTGGAACTTTCCCGACGCGATCCCGCAGCACCGCGAGCCGATCTACGGCACGCGCCCCGACCTGGTCGCCAAGTACCCGACGCACGACGACAAGATGGCCTTCTGGCGCATGCCCACGCTCTACAAGACGGTGCAGCAGAAGAACATCGCCGACAAGATCGCCGAGAAGTTCCCCTACATCATGACTTCGGGCCGGCTCGTGGAGTACGAGGGCGGCGGCGAGGAAACCCGCTCCAACCCCTGGCTGGCCGAGCTGCAGCAGGAGATGTTCATCGAGATCAACCCGAAGGTGGCGGCCGAGAAGAACATCCGCAACGGCGAGCGCGCCTGGGTGCACACGCCCACGGGCGCCAAGCTCAACGTGCAGGCCCTCGTGACCGAGCGCGTGGGGCCCGACACGGTGTTCATGCCCTTCCACTTCTCGGGCCGCTGGCAGGGCGAAGACCTGCTGGCCTACTACCCGAAGGGCGCGGCGCCCATCGTGCGCGGCGAGGCCATCAACACGGCCACCACCTACGGCTACGACAGCGTCACCATGATGCAAGAGACCAAGACCACGGTCTGCAACATCGAGAAAGCATAAGGAATCACCATGGCAAGAATGAAGTTCGTCTGCGATTCCGAGCGCTGCATCGAGTGCAACGGCTGCGTCACGGCCTGCAAGAACGAGAACGAGGTGCCCTGGGGCGTGAACCGCCGCCGCGTGGTCACGCTCAATGACGGCCTGCCGGGCGAGAAATCGATCTCGGTGGCCTGCATGCACTGCTCCGACGCGCCCTGCATGGCGGTGTGCCCCGTGCAATGCTTCTACCGCACCGACGAAGGCGTGGTGCTGCACGACAAGGACGTGTGCATCGGCTGCGGCTACTGCTCGTACGCCTGCCCTTTCGGCGCGCCGCAGTTCCCGTCGCAAGGCACCTTCGGTGCGCGCGGCAAGATGGACAAGTGCACCTTCTGCGCCGGCGGTCCCGAAGCCAACGGCTCCGAAGCCGAGTTCGAGAAGTACGGCCGCAACCGCCTGGCCGAAGGCAAGCTGCCGGCCTGCGCCGAGATGTGCTCGACCAAGGCCCTGCTGGCCGGCGACGGCGACGTGGTGGCCGACATCTTCCGCACCCGCGTCGTGCACCGCGGCACGGGCGCCGAGGTCTGGGGCTGGGGCACGGCCTACGGCTCGCAGCAGGCCGGCACGCCGCCCACCGGAGGCACCAAGTGAAGCGCGCGGTCGTGATGCTCGTCGCGCTCGCCTCGGGCGCGATGTTGCTGGCGGCCTGCAGCGAGAAGCCGCAGACGAACGCCGAGGGCGTCAAGCACGACGCGGTGCCCTGGAGCGGCACGGGCACGCAGGCCAACACCGGCACCGCCTTCACCGCGCCCGGCTGGAAGGTGGGCGACAAGACGGCGTGGGAGCAGCAGATCAAGACGCGCTCCAACGGCCAGAACGAGTACACCCGAGAAAACTGAACCGGAGGCCGCATGAGCGTCACCATTCGCACCAGGCACGCGTTCCACGCGCTGCTGGCGACCGCGCTCCTGGGCTGGGCGGCGGTGGCGCCGGCCCAGGAGGCCAAGCCGGCCGCGAGCGGCGCCGTGACCGCGGCGCCCGCCCCTGCTTCGCCTGCTGCAGCCTCCGCAGCGGCACCGAAGGCCGAGGGCGGCATCCGCAGCCAGAACATCTTCGACGTCAAGCCCGAGGCCAGCGCCGACCCCAACTACCTCAACCAGACCAACGGCGAGCGCAACAAGGTGCAGCCCGGCAACAACGCGCCGATGTGGCGCCAGGTGAGCGGCGGCGTCACCGGCTACAGCAGCCTGCCGGTGAGCCAGGCGCCCGAGGCCGGCAACCTGATCCAGCGCTTCGTGCAGTACCCGGGTTCGCGCTTCACCAACGCGGGCGAGGCCTGGCGGCAGGTGCGCAACGACTGGATCATTCCGTACGGCGCGGCGCTGCTCTTCGTGACGCTGCTGGCGCTGGCCATCTTCTATTTCACGCGCGGGCCGATCCGCCTGCACGGCACCGAAACCGGCCGCAAGATCGAGCGCTTCACGCCGTTCGAGCGCGCCACGCATTGGTCGAACGCACTGGCCTTCGTCACGCTCGCGATCTCGGGCATCGTGATGGCCTTCGGCAAGTTCTTCCTGCTGCCGGTGCTGGGCAGCACGCTGTTCGGCTGGCTCGCCTACGTGCTCAAGACGGTGCACAACTTCGTGGGGCCGCTGTTCGTGGTGACCACGCTGTTCATGATCTTCACCTTCATCCGCAGCAACTGGCCGAGCAAGGACGACTTCACCTGGCTGCGGCACGGCGGCGGCCTGTTCGGCGGCAAGGAGCCCGCGTCGCACCGCTTCAACGCCGGCGAGAAGGCGGTGTTCTGGGGCGGCGTGCTGTTCCTGGGCAGCATCGTCATCGCCTCGGGCCTGTTCCTGGACAAGCTGCTGCCCGGCTTCGTCTACACGCGCGGCGAGATGCAGGTCGCGCACATGGTGCACGCGGTGGCCACGCTGCTCATGATGGCGATGATCATGGGCCACATCTACATCGGCACGCTGGGCATGGACGGCGCCTACAAGGCGATGCGCGAAGGCTATGTCGACGAGGCCTGGGCGCGCGAGCACCACAAGCTCTGGTACGACGACATCCAGGCCGGCAAGATCCCCGCGCAGCGCTCGCAACCGGCCGGCGCATCCGAGCCCGCACGGCCGGCAACGGCGCAGCAAGGAACCTCCGCATGAAGCACACGCTGACCCTTCTCCTGTGCGCACTCGCTGCGACCTCCGCTGTCGCCAAGCTCCCCCCGCCCACGCCGGAAGCGCAGGCCAAGGCCGCCGAGGCCGCGGCCCGCACCGCGTGGAGCGCCAAGACCGACGGCTACCTGCTGTGCAAGTCACAGGACCAGGTCGCCGCCAAGTACCGCGCGAGCGCACAGGCCGCCGGCAAGCCGGCACCGGCCGCGGTGGCCACGCCGCCCTGCGTGGACCCGGGGCCTTACGCCGCCGCCCCCAAGGTTGAAACCAAGCCCATCGAAGCATCGGGCGCCCACTCCCCGGCCCCCACGGCCGCGTCGCCGCCGAGCTCGAACCAGACCTCGGCACAGACGAATCCCGCACCCAAGAAGTAGGCCGGCGGCGCACCGCGCGTGCGCGGACGCGGCTGAAGAAAAAAGCGACTGCAAATGGCCCGCCGGCAAGGTCCGGCACGGCCGCTCTTGCGCATGGCTGTCGGGTGCCATGCCCGACCACGCCGGCGACCTCCAACTTCTATACTGGCCCCGATGCCCACACCCGAACGAACCGCCTCGACCGATGTGCGTATGCGCGGCTTCACGCAGCGCGCCGAGGTGCCCACCGCCCTCGCCTGGATCGACGCCCACACGCCCTTGCTGCCCGGTGAATCCGTGGCTGTCGACGAGGCCACGGGGCGGGTGCTGCTGCAGGAGGTGATCGCGCCCATCGCGGTGCCCGAGTTCGACCGCGCGGCCATGGACGGCTATGCGCTGCGCGGCGGCGAGACCACGGGCGCCGGCGAATACAACCCGCTCGAGTTCCCGATCGCCGGCCACGCCTGGCCCGGCCGCCCCTTCGATGGCGAGGTGCCCGCGGGCGCCGCCATCCGCATCATGACCGGCGCCCCGGTGCCGCGCGGGCTCGATGCCGTGGTGCCCGCCGAATACGCGAGCGAGCAGGACGGGCGACTGGCCATCACGCGCGCCGTCGCGCCGGGCCAGCACGTGGGCCACGTCGGTGAGGACATCGCGCGCGGCAGCACGGCACTGGCCGCCGGCCGCCGCCTGCGCCCGCAGGACGCGGGGCTGGCAGCGTCGCTCGGCCTGGCGCAGTTGCAGGTGGTGCGCCGGCCACGCGTGCGGCTGCTCGTCACCGGCAACGAGGTGCGCGCGCCCGGCACGCCCAAGGGCCCGAGCGAGATCTACGACGCCAACTCCGTGACCTTGCGCGGCCTCGTGGCGCGCGATGGCGGCCTGCTCGAGTCGCACCAGCGCCTGGGCGACGACCCGCAAATCATCTCGCAGGCCCTGGCCGCGCCCGGCGCCGATGTGGTGCTCATCTCCGGCGGCTCCAGCGTGGGCGCCGAGGACCACGCGCCGCGCCTGCTGGCCGAACTCGGCGACCTCGCGATCCACGGCATCGCGATGCGGCCTTCCAGCCCGGCCGGCATGGGGCGCATCGGCGACACGCTGGTGTTCCTGCTGCCGGGCAACCCGGTCTCCTGCCTGTGCGCCTACGACTTCTTTGCCGGGCGTGCGATCCGCCTGCTCGGCGGCCGGCCCGCCGACTGGCCCTACCCGCGCATGCGCGCCACCGTGGCGCGCAAGATCGTCTCGCAGGTGGGGCGCGTCGACTACGTGCGCGTGAAGATCGGCGCCGACGGCGTGGAGCCGCTCGCGCTCTCGGGCGCCTCGGTGCTGAGCTCGACCACGCGCGCCGACGGCTTCGTGATCGCCCCCGCCGAAAGCGAAGGCTTCGGGCCCGGGACCGACGTCACTGTTCATCTGTACGAGTGCCTGTGAAAGCCCAATCGCAATTTCTCGATGTCGTCACGCGGGACGAGGCCGAGCGCCGCTTCCGCGAACACCTGCGCCTCGCGCCGCTGGGCCGCGAGACCATTCCCCTGCACGCGGCGCTGGGCCGGGTGCTCGCCGACGACGCGGTCGCCGCCATCGACGTGCCCGGCTTCGACCGCTCCAACGTCGACGGCTTTGCCGTGCAGGCCGCCGACACCTGGGGCGCGATGGAAGAACAGGTCCGTGCGCTGGCCCTCGTGGGCGAGACGCTGGCACCCGGCATCGTGCCGCGGCGCGAAGTGACGCCCGGGTGCGCCACGGCGATCGCCACCGGCGGCATGCTGCCGCGCGGTGCCGATGCGGTGGTGATGGTCGAACACACCGACCTCGACGACGGCAACGTGCAGGTGCGCCGCGCGGCCACGGCCGGCGAGAACGTCAGCTACGCCGGCACCGACATCGCGCGCGGCGAGACCGTGCTGCGCGCCGGCCAGGTGCTGAGCTCGCGCGAGATCGGCGTGCTCGCGGCGCTGGGCCTGGCCGAGGTCGCCGTGTGGCGCAAGCCGCGCGTGGCCATCTTCTCCACCGGCAACGAGATCGTCGCGCCCGGTGCGCCGCTGCCCACGGGCGCGGTGTACGACTCCAACGCCGCCATCATCGGCGCCGCGGTCGAGGAACTGGGCGGCGAGCCGGTGCGCCTGGGCGTGATCCCCGACGACGAGGCCCTGCTGTCGGCCGCACTCGCACGCGGGCTGGCATGCGATGCCGTGGTCTTCTCGGGCGGCACGTCCAAGGGCGAAGGCGACCTGTCGTACCGCGTGGTGGCCGCCCTCGGCGACCCGGGCGTGGTGGCGCACGGCGTGGCGCTCAAGCCCGGCAAGCCGGTGTGCCTGGCGGTCACGGGCGGCAAGCCGGTCGTGATCCTGCCGGGCTTTCCGACCTCGGCGGTCTTCACCTTCCATGAGTTCCTGGCGCCCGTGATCCGCGCCTTCGCGGGCCGGCCGCCGCAGCGGCACGCGCACATGGCGGCCACGCTGCCGATGCGTGTGAATTCCGAGCGCGGCCGCACCGAGTACCTGCTGGTGGGTCTGGTGCCCACCGACGACGGCGTGGCCGCCTACCCGATGGGCAAGGGCTCGGGCTCGGTCACCACCTTCAGCAGCGCCGACGGCTTCATCACCATCGGCCAGCACACCGAGATCGTCGATGCCGGCGCCCCCGTGCAGGTGCAGCTGCTGGGCCAAGGGCTGGACGCCGCGGACCTGATCTTCATCGGCAGCCACTGCGTGGGCCTGGACTGGCTGGCCGGCGAGCTGATGCGCCAGGGCATCCGCATCAAGGCCATGAACGTGGGCAGCACCGGCGGGCTGATGGCCGCCAAGCGCGGCGAATGCGACGTGGCCGGCATCCACCTGATGGACCCGGCGACGGGCGTCTACAACCGGCCGCTGCTCACGCCGGGCCTCGAACTGGTGACGGGCTACGGCCGCATGCAGGGCGTCGTCCATCGCCCCGACGACACGCGCTTCGAGGGCCTGGACGCCGCCGCGGCCATCGCGGCCGCGACCGCACAGCCCGGCTGCACCATGGTCAACCGCAACGCCGGCAGCGGCACGCGCATCCTCATCGACCGCCTGCTCGGCGGCGCGCAGCCGCCCGGCTACGGCGTGCAGACCAAGTCGCACAACGCGGTGGCGGTGGCCGTGGCGCAGCAGCGCGCCGACTGGGGCCTGGCCATCGACACGGTCGCGCGGCAGTACGGGCTGGGCTTCATTCCCGTGCAGGAGGAACGCTACGACTTCGTGGTGCCCCAGGCACGGCTTGCGCGCGCGCCGGTGCAGGCTTTCATTGCGTTGCTGCAATCGGCCGCGGCGCGCGAGGCGCTGGGCCGGCTGGGCTTTCGCGTCGACGCCGCCGCTTGACGGTAGGGCCGCTTCTTTCTTTCACTCTCGAGGACTGACACGATGACGATGGCTTCGCGCAGACGCTTCACCCTTCTCGCCCTCGCCGGTGCGCTTGTCGGCACGCTGCTCGCGCCGATGGCGCACGCACAGGACAAGTTCATCGTGCTGGCCTCGACCACCTCGACGGAACAGTCGGGCCTGTTCAAGCACCTGCTGCCGCAGTTCACCAAGGCATCGGGCACCGAGGTGCGCGTGGTGGCGGTGGGCACGGGCCAGGCGCTGGACATGGCGCGCCGCGGCGACGCCGACGCGCTGTTCGTGCACGACCAACCCGCCGAAGAGAAGTTCGTCGCCGAAGGCTTCGGCCTGCCGCGCCGCCCGGTCATGTACAACGACTTCGTGCTGATCGGGCCCAAGTCCGACCCGGCCGGCGTGCGCGGCAACGACATCGCGGCAGCCCTCAAGCGGCTGGGCACCACGGGCGGCGCCTTCGTCTCGCGCGGCGACAAGAGCGGCACGCATGCGGCCGAACTGCGCCAGTGGAAACTCGCCGGCATCGATCTGGCCGCCGCCAAGCCGGCCGGCTACAAGGAATGCGGCTGCGGCATGGGCCAGGCGCTCAACATCGCGGCGTCGACCAATGCCTATGTGCTGTCCGACCGCGGCACCTGGCTCAACTTCAAGAACCGCGCCGACCTGGGCATCGTGGTCGAGGGCGACAAGCAGCTGTTCAACCAGTACGGCGTGATCGTCGTGAACCCGGCCAGACACCCGCACGTGAAGAAAGACCTGGCGCAAGGCTTCTCCGACTGGGTCGTGTCGCGCGACGGGCAGGCCGCCATCGCCGCGTACAAGATCGGCGGCGAACAGCTCTTCTTCCCAAACGCGGGCCAGTGAACGGCGCGCCGGTCGATGACGGGGCCGGGCTGCGCAATGCGCACGGCCTCGCGCCGGCGATGAAAGCCGTCCCTCGATGAACACAGTGACCGAAGGCTGGGCGCTGGCCTGGCGCCTCATCACCGGCGCCGACCCCGAACTCGTGCGCATCACGGCGCTCTCGCTGCAGGTGAGCGCCACGGCCTGCCTGATCGGCGCGCTGTTCGGCCTGCTGCTGGGCGCCTGGCTCGCGGTGGCGCGGTTCCCGGGGCATGCGCTGGCCGTGTGGCTGGTGAACACGCTGCTCGCGCTGCCCGCCGTGGTCGTGGGCTTGCTGGTGTACCTGCTGCTCTCGCGCTCGGGGCCACTGGGCGAACTGGGCATTCTTTTCACGCCGTCGGCGATGGTGGTGGCGCAGAGCGTGCTCGTCACGCCGCTGATCGCCGCGCTGTCGCGCCGGCTCGTGATGGCGGCGCTGGCCGACGGCGGCGACCAGCTGCGCTCGCTGGGCGCCGGGCCGCTCGCCACCGCATTGCTGATGCTGGTGCACGACCGGATGGGCGTGGCCACCGTGCTGCTCACGGCCTTCGCGCGGGCCATCGCCGAGGTCGGCGCCGTGATGATCGTCGGCGGCAACATCGCCGGCGTCACGCGCGTGATGACCACCACCATCGCGCTGGAGACCAGCAAGGGCGACCTCGCGCTGGCCCTGGCGCTGGGCATCGTGCTGCTGGCGGTGGTCGGCGCGGTCAACGGCGCCATCGGGCTGCTGCAATGGCTGGCCACGCGCCCGCTGAGCACTGCCCCGCCGGCGAAGCCGCGCGCGGTGCGCCGCACGCTCGCCCCGCACACGCCGGCCGTGGCCGGCACGGTGCCGCTGATCCGGCTCGAGCGCGCCACGGTGCGCTTCGGCGCGCTGGTCGCGCTGGACGAGGCCTCGCTGACCCTGCACCGGGGCGACCGGCTCGTGCTCGTGGGCGCCAACGGCTCGGGCAAGACCACGCTGCTGCGACTGCTGCACGGTCTGCTGCCCTGCGAAGGGCGCTGCGAGCGCCTGCCGCTGCGCCCCGAAGGCCGCCTGCCGCGCGCGGCCATGCTGTTCCAGCGCCCTTTCCTGCTGAGCCTCTCGGTGTGGCGCAACGTGTGGGTGGGCCTGTGGCTGGCGGGCGTGCCGGCCGCCGAGCGCAGCGAGCGCTGCGGCCTGGCGCTGGCGCGCGTGGGCCTGCTCGAACATGCCGAGCGCTCGGCGCGTTCGCTGTCGGGCGGCCAGCAGCAGCGCCTGGGCCTGGCGCGCGCCTGGGCGCTGCAGCCCGACATCCTGTTCCTGGACGAGCCCACGGCCAGCCTGGACCCTGGCGCCAAGAACGAGATCGAGGCGCTCATCGAAGAAGTCGCCCATAGTGGCGTGACGATCGTGATGAGCACGCACAACCTCGGGCAGGCCAAGCGCCTGGCCACGCGCGTGGCCTACCTGCACGCCGGGCACATCGTGGTCGAGCGGCCCGTGGCGAGCTTCTTCGACTCGGACGATCTGCCGCCCGAGGCCGCCCAGTTCCTGCAGGGCGAGCTGGGCTGGTACCTTCAGCCCTAGCGCCGGCGGGCGGGTCGGCGGTTCCGCGCCCCTCGCCTTCGCTTACACGGCATCCCGATCCAGCGAGGCAAAATACCGCGATGGAAATCACTGTCGCGGTCTCGCTGCCGACACGCCTTCCTTCCGGGTCTGGGCGCGGCCACTTCCTTCGCCTGCACAGAGACCTCACCGACCGGCTGCGAACGCACGACCGCCCCCCGATAACCGAATACGCAGAGCCCTCATGAAAATCGCCACCTGGAACGTCAACTCCCTCACCGCGCGCCTGCAGCATGTGCTCGACTGGCTCATCGCCAACCCGGTCGATGTGCTGTGCCTGCAGGAGCTCAAGATGACCGACGACAAGTTTCCGCTCGAGGTGCTGAAGTCGGCCGGCTACGAAGCAGCGGTGTTCGGGCAGAAGACCTACAACGGCGTCGCCATCCTCAGCCTGGCGCCGGTGCGCGACGTGGTGAAGAACATCGAGAACTTCGCCGACGAGCAGTCGCGCGTGATCGCCGCCACCATCGAGACGCCCTCGGGCCCGCTGCGCGTGGTGAACGGCTACTTCGTGAATGGCCAGGAACCGGGCAGCGAGAAGTTCGCCTACAAGATGAAGTGGCTCGACGCGCTGCACGCCTACATTGCGCGTGAACTCGCGGCGCACCCGAACCTCGTGCTGCTGGGCGACTTCAACGTCACGCCCGAGGACCGCGACAGCTTCGACCCCGTGGGCCTGAAGGAAACGATCCACCACACGACCGAAGAGCGCGACCATTTCAAGGCGCTGCTCGGCCTGGGCCTGACCGACAGCTTCCGCATGTTCGAGCAGCCCGAAAAGAGCTTCTCGTGGTGGGACTACCGCATGCTGGGCTACCAGAAGAACCGCGGCCTGCGCATCGACCACATCCTCGTGAGCGAGCCGCTGCGGCCGCTGGTGAAGGGCTGCGTCATCGACCGCGTGCCGCGCAAGTGGGAAAAGCCGAGCGACCACGCCCCGGTGGTGCTCGAACTCGGCGCGGGCGCCTGACGGCCATGACGACGCCGATCGCCGCACGCCTGGCCCGTTCCGCCGCGATCGCCGCCGCGGCGCTCGCGCTGACCGCCTGTTCGGTGCTCAAGCCGGGCAGCGGATCGGAAAGCGGCACGGGCAGCACATCGCCCGGCGGCACAACCGCCACCGAAGGCAGCCGCGACGTGCCGACCGTGCGGCTCATCACCGCGCAGACGCCCGCGATCCGCACCTACCGCAAGACCGGCGCGCGCCACATCTACAAGGCGTATGCCAGCCGTATCTACAAGGGCAAGATCCCGCCGCTGGTGTACGCGGTGGTGGTGGTCGAGACGGAGATCGATGCGAACGGCAAGGTCACCAACGTCACTTTCAGCCGCGTGCCCAGCCATGCGCCCGAGGTGCCGCCGATGATCGCGGAGCTGGTCAAGGCGACCTCGCCCTTGCCGAGCCCCGGCAAGCTGGGCGGCCACACGTACGTCGACACCTGGCTCTGGGACAAGAGCGGCAATTTCCAGCTCGATTCGCTGACGCTAGGCCAACGCAGCCGGTAATAAAAAAAGGCCCTGGGAGGGCCTTTTCATTCGATACCGAGTTCCTGGATTTTCCGGGTGATGGTGTTGCGCCCGATGCCCAGCTTCTGGGCCGCCTCGATGCGCCGGCCGCGCGTGTTGGCCAGCGCGGTGAGGATCAGCCGCGATTCGAAGCGGCGCGTGAGCACGTCCCACACGTCGGTGCGGCCTGCGGCCAGCAGCGCCTGAGCTTCGGCTTCGAGGCCGCTTTCCCAGGCGCTGGGGCCGGCGGGGGCGCCTGGCACCGCCTCAGGGGCCGCGACCACCGGTGCGGACGCATCGCGCTCGACGGCCAACGGCGCTGCAGCCTGCACGGGCGCCGCCACCTCGGCCACCGCCACATGCACGTCCGCCCCACTGCCCGCCATCACTTCGGGCGGCAGGTCCTTCGACTCGATCAGCTGCGCCGGCGCCATCACGGTCAGCCAGTGGCAGATGTTCTCGAGCTGGCGCACGTTGCCCGGGAAGTTGAAGGCCGCAAGCCTGGCCAGCGCCGCATCGGAGATGCGCTTGGGCTCGACGCCCAGCTGGCGCGCGCTCTGCTGCAGGAAGTGGCGCGTGAGCGCGGGCACGTCTTCGCCGCGTTCGCGCAGCGCGGGCAGGCGCAGGCGGATCACGTTGAGGCGGTGGAACAGGTCTTCGCGGAAACCGCCGAGCTTCACGCGCTGCTCGAGATCCTGGTGGGTGGCGGCGATGACGCGCACGTTGGCCTTGACCGAGTTGTGGCCGCCCACGCGGTAGAAATGGCCGTCGCTGAGCACGCGCAAGAGGCGTGTCTGCAGGTCGAAGGGCATGTCGCCGATTTCGTCGAGGAACAGCGTGCCGCCCTCGGCCTGCTCGAAGCGGCCGCGGCGCATGGTCTGCGCGCCGGTGAAGGCGCCGCGCTCGTGGCCGAAGAGTTCGCTCTCGAGCAGGTCCTTGGGAATGGCGGCGGTGTTGATCGCCACGAAGGGGCCGTTGGCACGCGGCGAGTGCTTGTGCAGCGCGCGCGCCACCAGCTCCTTGCCCGAGCCCGATTCGCCGGTGATGAGCACCGTGACGTTGCTTTGCGACAGCCGGCCGATGGCACGGAACACGTCCTGCATCGCGGGCGCCTGGCCGAGCATTTCGGGGGCGGCGACCATGCGCTCTTCGGACACCTCCTCGCGCTGGCTTTCGTCGACGGCGCGGCGGATGAGTTCCACGGCGCGCGGCAGGTCGAAGGGCTTGGGCAGGTACTCGAAGGCGCCGCCCTGGAAGGCCGAGACCGCGCTGTCGAGGTCGGAGAAGGCGGTCATGATGATGACCGGCAGGCCGGGGTGCTTGGCCTTGATCTTGTCGAGCAGGTCGAGCCCCGAGCCGCCCGGCATGCGGATGTCGCTCACCAGGACCTGCGGGCCCTGCTGCTCGTCGCCTTCGGCCTGTTCGAGCGCGGCCAGCACTTCGCGTGTGTTCGTGAAGCTGCGCGTGGGCAGGTCTTCGCGCAGCAGTGCCTTCTCGAGCACGAAGCGTATCGATTGGTCGTCATCAACTATCCAGATCGGCTTCATGCATCTCCTCTGTTGCCGGGGCTGCGCTAGGGCAGCGGAATCAATATCTTGAAATCGGTTCGGCCCGGGACGCTGTCGCACTCGATCACGCCGTGATGCTGTTGCACAAAAGTTTGCGCAAGCGTCAGTCCCAGCCCGGTCCCGCCTTCCCTGCCCGAAACGAGCGGATAGAAGATGCGGTCCTTGATCGTGTCCGGCACACCCGGTCCATTGTCGATGACATGCAATTCCAGTGCCAATCGATACCACTGCTTGTTGAAGATCACCTGGCGGGCCACGCGGGTCTTGAAAGTGATCTGCGCATCGCCCGCCGCGCGGCGCTCGGCCAGGGCCTGCGCCGCGTTGTGCGCGATGTTGAGGGTGGCCTGGATGAGCTGCTCGCGGTCGCCGCGGAACTCGGGAATGGAGACGTCGAAGTCGCGCTCGATGTGCAGGTCGCGCGGAAACTCCGCCAGGATCACCGAGCGCACGCGCTCGCAGACCTCGTGGATGTTCACGTCGCCCACCACGTGCGGCCGGCGGTGCGGCGCCAGCAGCCGGTCGACCAGCGTCTGCAGCCGGTCGGCCTCGTGGATGATGACCTGGGTGTACTCGATGAGGTCGCGCGACTCGACCTCCATCTGCAGCAGCTGCGCCGCGCCGCGGATGCCGCCCAGCGGATTCTTGATCTCGTGCGCGAGGTTGCGGATGAGTTCCTTGTTGGCCTGCGCCTGGTCGATCAGGCGCTCCTCGCGGTCCTGGCGCACCTGCTGCTCCAGCGGCGACATCTCGATGATGAGCTCGCCCTTCTTGTCGCCGTGCGCGAGCGTGACCTGCACGGGCATCAGCTCGTGGTTCACGCGCCGCAGGAAGGCCTCGTAGCGCAGCGTGGCGAAGTCGTTGCTGCTGGCGCCGTCGAGGGCGGTGCGCAGCACCTGCGGCTCATGGAAGCAGGCGCCGAACTGCGAGCCCTCGAGCGTGCGCCGCGAGGTACCCAGCGCGTCTTCGAGGCCTGCGTTGGCGAACAGCACCGAGCCGTCGCTGTTGACCACCGCGATCAGCGTGGACAAGAGGTCGAAGGCGCGAAAGCGCGGATTGGCGCCAGTCGCCTTCTTGCCGAACACCATGGACTGCGCGCCGCTTACTGCGCTTGCGGCTTGCCGGGCAGGCGGCCGATTTCGCGGCGGATGCCGGCGATGTCGCTCTCGTTGCGCGCGAGTTCGGCCTTCATCTCGGCCACGCGGTCCAGGTACTTCTGGTAATTGCGGCCCTCGCTGCCCTGCTTCTCGGGCTCGCCGTTGTTGTATTCCTTCTTGAGCTCGGTCTGGCGGGCCTCGGCCTTGCGCAGCTCGGCCTCGAGCACCGAGCGCGCCTCGCCGTCGCGGGCGCGCTGGTCGACGCCTTCGACGCGCGGGCTGCCCGCCGGGGCGCGCGCGGCGGATGAACCGCCCGACGACGACGCACTGCCACCACCGCCGCCCGAAGGCTTCGTGCCCTGCACGACGGTGACGTTGCCGCCTTCCATGATCTTGCAGCCCTTTTGCTGGGCCACGGTCGCGTTGTTGGTGTACTCGTTGCCGCAGCGCCAGACGCGCTCTTGCGCGAGCGCCGCCGTGGCGGTGGCGAACGAGGCGGCGGCCAGGAAAATCAGGGAAGCAGTCTTCATTTGGATCCGGAGAGGGCGCGACAAACGCGCATTTTGATGCAATTCGGGCCCGCTCACGACAGGGTGTTCCGCACCAAGGAAAAAGGACGGCCGGGGCCGTCCTTTTGTCTTACTTGCCCGCCGGGGCGGGCTCGTTGTGGCGCTTTTTACAGCGAGTAGTACATGTCGAACTCGACGGGGTGCGTCGCCATGCGGAAGCGCGTGACTTCCTGCATCTTGAGGTCGATGTACGCGTCGATGTACGAGTCGGTGAACACGCCGCCCTTGGTCAGGAACGCACGGTCCTTGTCCAAGTGCTCCAGGGCCTGGTCCAGGCTGTGGCAGACGGTCGGGATCAGCGCGTCTTCTTCCGGCGGCAGGTGGTACAGGTCCTTGCTGGCGGCTTCGCCCGGATGGATCTTGTTTTCCACGCCGTCCAGGCCGGCCATCAGCAGCGCGGCAAAGCCCAGGTACGGGTTCATCAGCGGATCGGGGAAGCGCGCTTCGACGCGGCGGCCCTTCGGGTTGGCCACGAACGGGATGCGGATCGAGGCCGAGCGGTTCTTGGCCGAGTAGGCCAGCTTCACCGGGGCTTCGAAGCCGGGCACCAGGCGCTTGTAGCTGTTGGTGCCGGGGTTCGTGATGGCGTTCAGGGCACGGGCGTGCTTGATGATGCCGCCGATGTAATGCAGCGCGAAGTCCGACAGACCTGCGTAGCCGTCGCCGGCGAACAGGTTCTTGCCGTCCTTCCAGACCGACTGGTGCACGTGCATGCCGGAGCCGTTGTCGCCGACGATGGGCTTGGGCATGAAGGTGGCGGTCTTGCCGTAGGCGTGGGCCACGTTGTGGATCACGTACTTCTGCAGCTGGACCCAGTCCGCGCGCTGAACCAGCGTGCTGAAGCGGGTGCCGATTTCGAGCTGGCCGGCGTTGGCCACTTCATGGTGATGCACTTCGACCGGGATGCCCAGCGATTCGAGCACCAGGCTCATTTCCGAGCGCATGTCCTGGAAGCTGTCGACCGGGGGCACCGGGAAGTAGCCGCCCTTGACTGCGGGACGGTGGCCGCTGTTGCCGTGCTCGAATTCCTTGTCGGTGTTCCACGAGGCTTCTTCGGACTCGATCTTCACGAAGCAGCCCGACATGTCGTTCTTCCAGCGCACGCCGTCGAACACGAAGAATTCGGGTTCCGGACCGAAGTAGGCGGTGTCGCCCAGGCCGGAAGCCTTCATGTACGCCTCGGCGCGCTTGGCGAGCGAGCGCGGGTCGCGCTCGTAGGCCTTGCCGTCGGCCGGGTCGATCACGTCGCAGGTCAGGATCAGCGTCGTTTCTTCGAAGAACGGGTCGATGTTGGCGGTGTTCGGGTCGGGCATGAGCTGCATGTCCGAGGCTTCGATGCCCTTCCAACCGGCGATGGACGAACCGTCGAACGCGTGGCCCGAGGTGAATTTGTCTTCATCGAAGTGCGACACGGGCACGGTCACGTGCTGCTCTTTGCCGCGGGTGTCGGTGAAGCGCAAGTCGACGAACTTGACCTCGTTTTCCTTGACGAGCTTGAGTACATCGGCGACGGTCTTTGCCATCAGTTTCTCCTGAGTTGGATGGTGGTTAGGAATACAGGGACGGGAGGATGCAGTTTCTGTGCCATTGTCACCCCGCCGGATGAGGCCCGGGTGACGGCCCAGGGGCTGCCGGAAAAGGAAAAAATCACCAAATTGGTGCAGCGCAGATTAACGCACCAATTCAGGGCCAAGCTTCGCATCGAAAGTGTGCAGACCTTCGATCAGCTGGCCATAGGCGGCATCGAGCTTCGCAGGGTCGCCCTTGACGCCGAGCTCGATGTGGCGCCCGTACTGCGGGTGATCCACGCTGGGGAGGCTGAACACCTTGATGCCGGCATGGGCCTGCTCGATGGCCTGCATCAGGGGCGTGAGGGTGGCTTCCATCGCACCGAAAACGATCACGGACTTCTCGGCGATGGCGTTGCGGGTGAACAGATCGGCATAACGGCTGTCGAGCACCGACTCGATCATGGGCCAGGCCATGACCGGAAAGCCCGGCACGAAATGCACGTGCTCGACGCTGAACCCCGGGATCTTGTTGTACGGGTTGCGGATGATCGACGCGCCCTGCGGAAACACGCCCATGTTCAGGCGGTGGATGTTGTCGGGCCGGTCGGGCTCGTAGGGCACGCCCTGCTCCAGGGCCGTGTCCTGCATGCGCTCGCGGATCAGCGCCTCGGCCTCGGGGTGCAGCGCCAGCGGCACGCGCAGGGCCTGGGCGGCGCACTGGCGGGTGTGGTCGTCGGGCGTGGCGCCGATGCCGCCGGTCGAGAACACGATGTCGCCCGAGGCGAAGGCGCGCATCAGGGCCGCGGTGATCCGCGTGGGCTCGTCGCCCACGTACTCGGCCCAGCCCAGCTGGAGGCCGCGCGCGGCCAGCAGCTCGATGACCTTGGCCATGTGCTTGTCGGCCCGCTTGCCGGAAAGGATCTCGTCGCCGACGACGATGAGACCGAATGCGCGTGTCATGGAGAACTCCATTGAGAAAGAGCGGCCTTGTTGGCCTCGGTGGCTTCGGCCGCCTCGAGCGTCTGCTGCGCGTCGCCGCTGCCGGCCGCGGGCTGCTGCGCCGCGCGCTGGGCGCGCAGCTGGGTCAGGGCGTCGAGGCAGTAGTGCGCGAACCAGAGCGCAGAAAAGGCAAAGACCAGCGTGTAGATCCAGATGGCGATCGGCACCAGCACGAAGAAGGCGGCGGCGAACAGCAGGCCCGAGGCCCACACGATGCTCGGCGCGGCGCCCAGGTAGCCGCACAGCACGCCGATGCACAGCAGCGGCAGCCGGTGGGCGCGCAGCAGCGCGGTGCGTTCCTCGGGGCTGGCGTGCTCGGCCAGCGCGTCGAAGCTCATCACCCGGTAGGTCAGCCAGCCCCAGATCAGCGGCGGCAGGATCAGCACCAGCGGCGGAATGAGCCACAGCGGCATCGACACCACCAGCGCGATCAGCGCCAGCACGGTGGCGCCGAGCGAGCGCAGCACGCTGCCGAAGAAGGAGGCGCCCTTCTTCTGCTCGAGCGTCGGAAAGCGCCGTTCGGCCACGAGCTTGGTGAGCGCCGGCGCCATGAAGCCGGCCACGATGAGCAGCGACAGCACCACGATCAGCGGCGTGACGCCGAACACCACCACCAGCGGCGCCAGCGCGGCCGTGACGTCGCTGGAGAAGAGGCGCCCGATCCAGGCCCAGAAGCTGGACAGCAGCGGCCAGGCGTCGAGGGCCTCGCGCGTCCAGGCGACGGCGGCGTCCCAGTAGAAGTAGCCGAGCCCCGCGGCCAGCAGCACCATGAGCGCCAGCGGCAGGAGCGACAGCACGATCACGCGCGGGAGCATGCAATAGGCCACCGCGCGCCAGAAGGAGTCGAGGAGCAGGCGCATGAGGTTCGAGGATAGCGCAAGGCCCCGGCCCGCCAGCCGCCGGGCCCGCGGGCGGATCAGGCGCGGCCGAACAGCCGCTTCAGCCCCAGCCACTGCTGCGACCAGAAGCCCTGGCCGTAGTCGCGCGGGCGGCCGTCGGCGCCGGGCTCGACCTGGTCGCGGATGCCGGTCGGGTCGTAGCGGTTCTCGAAGTTGGCGGTGCGAAAGAGCATGTCCCACCAGGGCAGCAGCACGCCGAAGTTGTGGCCGCCGAGCGTGCTCCGGCCGTGCGACTCATGCCCCAGCCCGATGCTGTGGTGCAGCCGGTGAAAGCGCGGGCTGACCCACAGCCGCTCGCCGATGGCGCCGAAGCTCAGCCGCAGGTTGGCGTGCTGCAGGCTCTCGCTGAGCTGGGTGAAGGCCACGACGGCGATGAACTGGCCCGGCGCCACGCCGATCAGCTGCGCCACGATGACGATGAGCGTGTCGTGGATGACGTCGTCCAGCAGGTGGTTGCGGTCGTCGCTCCACATCGTCATCTGGCGCTGCGAGTGGTGCAGCGAATGCAGGCTCCACCACCAGTTGAACTGGTGCTGGCCGCGGTGAATCCAGTAGCCGACGAAGTCGAGCACCACGAGGTAGATGGCAAAAGCCACCCACGGCACGTCGGTCACGCCGGGCCATGCCTCGTCCAGGTGGAAGGTGCCCCACCCGGCCATGCGCAGGCTGCCGAGCAGGTCGTCGAACAGCGGCTGCAGCGTGAAGAACAGCGCCAGCCGGAACAGGCCCAGCCGGTGGATCAGTGTGTAGAGCACGTCGATGCGGATGGCGCGGCGGTCGGTCACGGGCTCGACCGCGCGCCAGCGCTGCAGCGGGCCGATCACGGCCAGCAGCACGAGGATCTGGATCACGCCGACCAGCAGCCAGCCGGTGGCGTCGAAGGCGTCCTCGGCCCAGCCGCCCAGGCCGATGGCGTACACCAGCGGCTGCACGGCGGTCTCGAAGAGCCAGCCCTGCATGGCGGAAAAAACGTCGGTCAACCAGTCGATCACGGCGAAAACTCAGAAATCAAGAGTGGGAGGCGATCCAGGCGCGGTAGTCCGGGTGCTGGCGCAGCGTGCGAAAGCAGAAGCCCTTGGCCTTCAGGCCGACGATGAGCGGCTCCAGGTTGGCGGGCGCCCACGGGTCCTTGCGCGACCAGATGCCCAGGTGCGCCAGCAGGATGTCGCCGGGGCGGATGCCCGCGAGCGCCTGGGCCAGCAGCTTCTGGTTGCTGAACGCCTCGCTGGGCAGCTCGTCGCCCAGGAAGCCGGCGGGCGACCAGCCCACATGCGCGTAGCCGCAGTCCCTGGCGGCCGCCAATAGAGCGGGCGAGGTCTTGCCGCCCGGCGCGCGGTACAGCGGCAGCGGCTTCTTGCCGGTGATGGCGGCCAGACGCTCGGACGACTTGCGGATGTCGGCGCAGTACTGGGCCGCGCTCCAGACCGACTCCTTGCCGGTCTGCGGGCCGGCCGACGGCTTGATGCGAAAGCTGGGCGGCGTGCCCTTGACGTCGCCGCGCCAGTAGGCGTGGTCGTAGGTGTGCGAACCGAACTCGTGGCCCTCGGCCGCCCTCGCCTTCCACCACGGCGCCCAGTGGTCGTCCAGGCTGTCGCCGTCGGTCTGGGTGCGCTCGGCGGCGGCGAAGAAGGTGACGCGCACGTCCTGGCGCTTGAGCACGTCGGCCACCAGCGGGGCGATGCCCATGTGGCCGGTGTCCAGCGTCAGGTAGACCGGCTTGTCGCAGGCGGCGGCTTCCTGTGCACCGGCCGCCGGCACGGTGACGCAGGCCAGCGCCGCGACGGCGAAGGCCACCCCGGCGGTGCGCAGGCCGCGCACGCGCTCAGATGCGCTTGGCATGGTCGAGGGTCCAGACGCCGTGCGGCGAGCGGCCGACGTTGATCTGCCGCACGACCTTCTGGCTCGCGAGATCGACCACCGTGAGCTTCTTGGCCCAGCGCGAGGTCACGTACAGCGTCTTGCCGTCGGCCGACACGTCCATGCAGTCGGGGCCGCCGGGCACGTTGTAGGTGGCGACGACCTTCAGCGTGGTCAGGTCGATGCGGCTGATGGTGTTGGCGACCCGGTTGCTCACGAACACGGTCTTGCCGTCGCCGGCCGAGCGGAAGGCGTGGGCGCCCTTGCCGGTGGGGATCTTGCCGACCAGCTTGGGCTGGGCGCCGGCCACGTCGAACACCTGCACGCCGTCGCTGCCCGTGAGGCCCACGAGCAGCGTCTTGTCGTTGTGGGCGCCGAAGATGTCGGCCGGCATGGCGCCAGTGGCCATGCGCCAGCGGATGGTCTGCGTCGGCAGGTCGACCGCGATCAGCTCGTCACTGTCCTGCATGGTGACGTAGGCCACCGTGCTGGTGTTGTCGATCCAGATGTGGCTGGGCGTCTTGCCGGTGGCGATGCGCTTGGCCAGCTTCAGGTCCTTGCCGTCCCAGCGGTACACGTCGACGTGGTTCAGGCGGTTGGCCGCCGTGACGAACCACTTCATGTCGCGCGAGAACTGCAGCTGGTAGGGATCGATGATGCCGTACACCACGCGCTGCACCTCGGCCGTGCGCGGGTCCAGGAAGGTGAGCGAATCGCCCGCCGAATTGGCCACGATGACCGACTTCTCGTCGGGCGTCATGTAGATGTGGTGCGGCTCCTTGCCAGTGGGAATGCGCTGCTTCTCGGTCCAGTCGACCGGGTTGATCACGCTCACGCTGGCGTCCAGCGAATTGAGCACAAAAACCGGTGGAGGGGCCGGCGGCGCCGCCGCGGCGGGGAGGGTCACCAGGGCTGTCAGGCACAGGCAGGACAGCAGGAAGGCCGCGATGCGGCCGTTCGGGCGGGCAGGGAGTCGCAAGGGAAGGTTCCGGGAGAGGGTTAACAATCTTAACGGTCGAACCCGACAAACAGCTGACCGCCGGCGCGCCCTCACCCGCTGTTGCGCCCGGCGCCTTGACCTATGTCAAGCGGCCCGGGGCACGGGCGCGCGCAGCTGGGCCACCTGCTCGGCCGTGAGCCAGCGCCATTGCCCCGGCGCCAGGTCCTCCGGCAGCGCCAGGCCGCCGATGCGCGAGCGATGCAGGCCCTCGACCCGATTGCCGACCGCGGCCAGCATGCGCTTGACCTGGTGGTACTTGCCTTCGGTGAGCGTGAGCCGCAGGTGCAGCGGGCTGTCGGACTCGCAGGCGGCCGCGCGCACGGGCTTCGGATCGTCGTCGAGCACCACGCCGGCCAGCAGCTTGGCGATCTGCGCCTCGTCGATGGGGTGCTTGGCCGTCACCTCGTAGACCTTGGGCACATGGTGCTTGGGCGAGCCCATCTTGTGGATGAACTGGCCGTCGTCGGTCAGCAGCAGCAGGCCGGTCGTGTCCTGGTCGAGCCGGCCGATGGCCTGCACGCCCTGCACCGCGCCCTTGTTGGGCCGCAGGCGCAGCGGCAACGGCAGCAGCGTGTAGATGCTCGGGTAGGTCGAGGGCTTCTGCGAGCACTCGGTGCCGGCCGGCTTGTGCAGCATCAGGTAGGCCTTCTCGTGGCAGGCCCACTCGGTGCCCTGCACGGTGAACAGCAGGCCTTCGGGGTCGAAGTCGGCAAAAGGGTCGGTCACGGCCGCGCCGGCGACGCTCACGTGGCCTTGCTGGACCAGCCCCGCGCACACGCGGCGGGTGCCGAAGCCCTGGGTATAGAGGATGTCTTGCAGGTGCATGAAAAATGAAAAAAGCGGCCGTGCCGACAGGGGCACGACCGCCTTCGAGTGTGCCGCAGGTTCAGTAGCCTGCTGCCAGGCCCGTGTTGCGGCGCGGATCGTTGGCGCCGTAGAAGCGGTTGGCACCCACCGGCTTGCCGCCCAGCGAGGGCGCGCCGACGATGATCGCCGCCAGGTGGTTGGCCGGCTGCGGCACGCCCAGGTTGTGGCCCATGTCGGTCAGGATCTTGCGGGTGTCGGGGCTGATCGCGAAGGTCTCGACGTTGGTCACGTCGGGCAGCCACTGCTGGTGGAAGCGCGGCGCATCGACGGCCTCCTGCACGTTCATGCCGTAGTCGACCACGTTCAGGATGGTGTGCAGCACCGCCGTGATGATGCGGCTGCCGCCCGGCGTGCCGACCACGAAGACCGGCTTGCCGTCTTTCGACACGATGGTCGGGCTCATCGAGCTCAGCGGGCGCTTGCCCGGGGCGATGGCGTTGGCCTCGCCCTGCACCAGGCCGTACATGTTGGGCACGCCGATCTTGGAGGTGAAGTCGTCCATCTCGTTGTTCAGCAGCACGCCGGTCTTGTCGGCCGTGACCTTGGCGCCGAACCAGTCGTTCAGCGTGTAGGTGACCGAGACCGCGTTGCCCCACTTGTCGGTGATCGAGTAGTGGGTGGTGTTGCTGCCCTCATGCGGCGCGACGCCGGGCTTGATGTCCTTGGAGACGCCGGCCTTCTTGGGGTCGATGGCGGCGCGGATCTTGGCGGCGTAGCCCTTGTCGAGCAGGCGATCGAGCGGGTTCTTCACGAAGTCGGGGTCGCCCAGGTAGCTGTTGCGGTCCACGTAGGCGTGGCGCATGGCTTCGATCTGGTAGTGCACCGACTCCGCCGAACGGAAGCCCAGGTCCTTGAGCGGATAGCCCTCCAGGATGTTGAGCATCTCGCAGATGATCACGCCGCCCGAACTCGGAGGCGGCGCCGACACCACGCGGTAGCCACGGTAGTCGCACTCGACCGGCGCGAGTTCGCGCGTCTTGTACTGGTCGAGGTCGGCCTGCGTGATGATGCCCTTGCCGGCCTGGCTCGACGCCACGATGGCCTTGCCGACCCAGCCCTTGTAGAAGCCGTCGGTGCCCTTGGCGCTGATTTCCTTCAGCGTCTTGGCGAGGTCTTTCTGCACCAGCTTCTGGCCGACCGCGAAGGGCTCGCCCTTGTTCAGGAAGATCGCGCCGGAGACCGGATCTTTCTTGAAGTCGTTGGTGGCGGTGAGCAGCATGTCGATGTCGCCCTGCTCCAGCGCGAAGCCCTTGTCGGCCAGCTGGACCGAGGGGGCGATGAGGTCGGCGCGCTTCATCGTGCCGTACTTCTCGCGTGCGTACTCCATGCCCGACACCGAGCCCGGCACGCCGACGGCGAGGTGGCCGTGGGTGCTCAGACCCTTGACGACGTTGCCGTCCTTGTCGAGGTACATGTTGGCCGTGGCGGCCAGCGGTGCCTTCTCGCGGAAGTCGAGGAAGGTCTTGCGGCCGTCGGCCAGCTGCACGGTCATGAAGCCGCCGCCGCCGAGGTTGCCGGCCGCCGGGTACACCACCGCCAGCGCATAGCCCACGGCCACCGCCGCGTCGACCGCGTTGCCGCCGCGCTTGAGCACATCGACGCCGACCTTGCTGGCCAGGTGCTGCGCGCTCACGACCATGCCGTGCTCGGCCGCCACCGGCGCCTGCGACGCGGCCTGCGAGCCGCCGGCCGCCGCCAGGGTGAGCGCGGCCGCGACGGCGGCGCGCAGGGTGGGGGTCCACTTGAAGTGCTGCATGGAAAAGTCTCCTCTGTGCGTTGGATGAAGAATGAGGGAGGGGTGAATGGTGTGGGCCTTCAGGCCGTGAGCAGCGCCTTGCGCCGCAGGCTTTGCAGCGCCTGCGCCACCTGCTCCTGCGCGAAGGCGTGCAGCGCCGACGGGTCGGTGAGCGGCTGCTCGTCCTTGAGGAAGCGCAGGCGTTCGGCGCGCACCTCGTCGAGCAGGAAGGCGGCCAGCGCCTCGTGCGTGTGCGCCCCGTCGAGCAGCGGCAGCAGGCTGCGTTCGAGCACCGTGAGCGACACCGGCTCGTGCCACTGGTTGCAGAGCACGGCCGTCGCCTGCGATGCGGGCACACCGGCCAGCGCGCGGCGCACCGGGGCCAGCACCTGCGGCAGCGCGGACACCGACGCAGCCGCCGACACCGGCGTGCGGCGGATGCGCAGCGCGCCGAGGATCAGCAGCTCCTCGAGCATGGCGAGCACGATGGGTTCGACGGCCGCGCGCGACTCGCCGGTGAGCGTCACCACGGCCGCGAGCAAAGCCTCGGTCGACATCGAACACGGATAGCTCGCGTCGAGCGCCTGCGCCACCGCCTTGTGCGCCGGCAGCCGCAACGTGACCTTCAGGTCGCGCAGCGCGGTGCAGGGCTGCTCGCGGGCGTCGATCGTGAGGGCCTCGCCGCCGTCGACGCGGAAGACGCCGGCGAACTCCAGCGCGCGCAGGCGGGGAACTTCGAGGCGGTAGCGGATGTTCGCGGCATTGCCCTGCTTCACCAGCAGCGTCTGGCGGAAGGTGCGGTTGACCAGGAAGTCGAGGTACTGCTCCATCATCACCTGGCTGCCGCCGCACTCGCGCAGCAGCGGGTCGCGCACCTTCTCGCCGTAGTTCTGCACGAACATGGTCGAGGGCTCGGCGTCGCACAGGTAGGCCAGCCCGCGCGCCTCGGCACGCGCGACGAACTCCTTGAAATAGCAGGGCTCGTTGCAGGGCTCGAGGAACTCGTGCAGCAGGTAGTAGTTGCCGGAGTTGCGCACGATCGGCATCGTCTCTTCGAGCGTCTTGCGCAGCACGCTGTCGGGCCGGGCCGACTGTTCGAGGAACTCGAGCATGCCGCGCGCGTACGACAGCTTTTCTTCGGGCGTGTCGCGCGGGCCGCCGCGCAGGATCATCGCGTCGCGCACGATCTCGCGCGCCTTCCAGCCCGGGTACACGTTGTAGCTCAGGTAGGCCACGCCGCCCGGCGCCAGGTTCTCGGCGCACACGCGCAGGATCGCGTCCTGCACCGGCCCCGGCACCCAGCTGTAGACGCCGTGGCAGACGATGTAGTCGAACAGGCCGAACGAGGCGTCGATGTCGGCGATGTTGAAGGCCTTGAGCTCGATGTTCGACAGCCCCGCCTGGTCGAGCGCCGCAGCGCCCTGAGCCACCTGCACGCGCGACAGGTCGACCCCGACCGCGTGGGCTTGCGGATGGCGCGCCGCGAACGGGATCAGGTTGCCGCCGGCGGCGCAACCCAGCTCAAGCACGCGCGCCTTCTGCGGCGGCGGCGCCTCGAGCCCGAACAGGAAGGCCAGGGCTTCCAGGTGCTCCACGGCGGACTGGGGAAACGGGTGCGAGTCGTAGGGCACCGCATCGTAGTAACTGGTGAGCGTGGAAGTCAGAGAGTCCGGCACGAACGTCCTTTGGGGATCGGAAGGGGCTGCAGCAGTGCTCGCAGACTATAGCCCCGTGCCCTCGCAAAAAGAAGCCGGCGCGGGTCGACCCGGCCTGCCCTGGCCGCGGGCTCATGCGCTTGCACGACCTCTTTAGAATGGCCCGATGAACTGGCGCATCACACTGTTTCCCCTGGCTTTGGTCATTGCCGGCTGCTCGACGCCGCCCAACCAGATCGTTCCCTTCCGCGACGGTGTGCTGCGTGCCATGACCTACACCCAGGCTTCGGACTACTGCAGCGCCAAGAGCCAGGAGCCGAAGTGGCTCGGCAAGGCACCGGCCGAATCCGGCGTGCTGTTCCAGTGCCAGTAGGCCACCTCATCACGCAGGGCTGACGCCCGGCCGCACCGCTCAGGCGTCGACGTCGATGAGCGCCAACCCGCTCTCGCGATCTCAGGTCTTGCGCAGGTAGCCCGGCGACTCGACCATTTCATGGCGAGGCGTGTCCTTCCGTTCGAAACGTCAGCGCGGGGAGTTCTGCCTGCAGTCCTCGGCGGTGCCCCGGCAGTCATCCTGGCGCGAGGGCGCGCCGGGGTCGTCCACGCGGGGCTTGTCTTCGCCGGCCCGCTTCGCGTCCGCCGGTGGCTTTTTCACCATACCGGGGTCGCGGTCGGGCGGCGCGGGCTTCACCAGCCGCGGATGGCCATGGGGCGGCGGCTTCACGAGGAGTTCGGGGTCGGGCCCAGGTTGCGCTTGCGGCTTGACCGGCGGTGTCTTGTCGGCCGACTGCGCGGCAGCCGGCCCGGCGAGGAGCGCCGCGACGCTGATGACCCCGACAGCGAGGCTTCCGGCAAACATCGATTTCGTTGGATTGCGCATGGCGTTCACCCATGGCCCGAAGGTTTCACCGGGGCGTTCCCGGTGGTGTAGGCCTCTTTCGCCAATGGCCGCAAGTCGGCGTCGCGGTGCCTGCGACGCTGGCGCAGCCGCCGGGCGATGGCCGCAGGGATGGCGCGCGCTCAGCCCGCCAGACTGACGCGCACCACGCACGCCGGCGGCACCAGAATCTCGTCGCAGTTCGGCCCGGCCCCGCCGCGGTCGATCACCACGAAGCTGGCCGGCTGCTGCGTGACCACCAGCGGGTGGTGCCAGACGCCGCGCGCATAGTTCACGCCCTGCCGCCCGTCGGTGACGAAGGCGCGGATGTCTTCCACGCGCACCGTGTCGCCCGCCGGCGCCACCACCACGAGAAAGCGGCTGCCGTCCATCGGCACGAAGGCCTGGCTGCCCAGCGGGTGGCGCTCCAGCATGCCCACCTGCAGCGGCAGCGCGTAGGGCTGGGTCTCGAAAATGTTCACCAGCACGCGGCTGTCGCCGGGGCCCGGGTCCACGCGCGCCAGGTCGTGAAAGCGCGTGGTCATGCCCGCGTTGATCGGCATCGACCGTGCGTGCGCGCTCTCGATGACGTCACCGAACGCGGCGAACGCCTCGCGCGTCAGCGGCTGCGCAACGAGCGCGAGCGCCGCGGGCGTGCCCGGCGCCGGGGGCAGGAAAGTGGGGCTGGCAATCGTCAACAGAAACTCCTCGGCTTTTGGTCCAACTGGTATTACCAGTATCCTTGCGATACATCCACCCAGTCAATCTCCCGGCGTCAGGGAAATCGCTAGTGTCCAATGGCGCATGAGGCCTTAAGGTCTCGGTCGCGTTAAATCATACCGGTAATACCAGTTAATCCACCCCATCGACGCCTTCGAGGACCGCCATGTCAACCACCACCCTTCATGCGCCGCTGCAGCCGGCCACCACCTCTGCTGCAGCGGAGAACGCGCTCTACAAGAAAGTGGCATGGCGACTCATGCCCTTCCTGATGCTCTGCTACGTGGCCGCCTACCTGGACCGCGTGAACGTCGGCTTCGCCAAGCTGAACATGCTCAGCGACCTGCAGTTCAGCGAAGCCATGTACGGGCTGGGCGCGGGGCTGTTCTTCATCGGCTACTTCTTCTTCGAGGTGCCGAGCAACCTGCTGATGCACCGCATCGGCGCCAAGGCCACCATCTCGCGCATCATGATCACGTGGAGCCTGATCTCGGCCGCGATGATGTTCGTGACCACGCCCACGCAGTTCTACGTGCTGCGCTTCCTGCTCGGAGCGGCCGAGGCCGGCTTCTACCCGGGGATGATCCTGTACCTCACCTACTGGTTTCCCTCGCACCGCCGCGCCAAGATGGTGGCGGTGTTCATGTGCGCGATTCCGGTGTCGGGCGTGCTGGGCGGGCCGCTGTCGGGCCTGATCATGGACGCCATGCACGGCATGGGCGGGCTGCGCGGCTGGCAGTGGCTGTTCCTCATCGAGGCGCTGCCTTCGCTGGTGATCGGCCTGCTGGTCATCGTGTACCTCGACAACAGCATCCAGGCCGCACGCTGGCTCACCGCCGAAGAAAAGGCCGTGCTCGCACGCAACATCGCCGCCGAGAACGCCACCAAGGGCGGCACCAGCCACATGACGCTGCGCGCGCTGTTCGCCGACCGCCGCATCGTGAAGATGGCGCTGATCTGCTTTTGCACGGTGATGGGCCAGTACGGCCTGACCTTCTGGCTGCCCACGCTGGTGCGCCAGTCGGGCGTGTCGGGCGCGCTGAACATCGGGCTGCTCACGGCGATTCCGTTTGCCGTGGCCATCGTCTCGATGCTGCTGGTGAGCCGCAGCTCCGACCGCATGCGCGAGCGCCGCTGGCACCTGATCGTGCCCTTCTGCTGCGGCGCGCTGGGCCTCACGCTGAGCGCCATCTTCAGCAACAACGTGTACCTCTCGCTGGCCGCATTGGCCCTGGCCGCGGGCGGCAGCCTGGCGACGTCGCCGCTGTTCTGGAGCCTGCCGACAGCCATCCTGTCGAGCGCGGGCGCGGCGGCGGGCATTGCGCTCATCAACTCGTTCGCCAACCTGGCGGGCTTCGTGAGCCCGTACATGATCGGCCTGATCAAGGACGCCACGAAGAGCACCGACATCGCGTTGTTCGTGCTGGCCGGCGTGCTGCTGTTTGGCGCCTTCCTCACCTGGACGGTGCCGGCCAAGCTGGTCAACAAGTAGGGAAGGCCCGGGGTGCGGCCACAGTAAGATTTCCAGCTCCCGCCACTGCCGCACTTCGCACCGAAAACCGCCCATGCTCGCCTCCCCCGCCGTCGCCGCCACCGCCGCCCGCCTGATCCAGCAGCGGATCGCGGACGGCACCTATGCGGCCGGCGGGCTGCTGCCTTCGCAGCGCGACCTGGCCGAGCAACTCGGCATCAGCCGCACCTCGCTGCGCGAGGCGCTGTCGACGCTGCAGGGCACGGGCCTCGTCATTCCGCGTCCCGGCAAGGGCATGTACGTGGCCGAGGACGGCGGACAACAAGCGCCGGCCGCCTCCCCGGCCTGGAAGTTCGCCACCTCGCATTCGCTGCAGGACGTGTACCAGCTGCGCTTCGCGGTCGAGAACTTCACCGCGCGGCTGGCCTGCCTGGTCATCGAAGCGGACGACCTGGCGGCGCTGCGCGCCAACGCGCAAGCCATGCGCGAGTGCATCGACGCCGGCGACTTCACGCAGGCCACGCAGCTCGACTTCGATTTCCACATGCAGATCATCGGCATCGCCGGCAACCAGGCCATCGCGGAGATCCTGCGCAACAGCGCCGAGGTCATGCAGGAGAGCCAGCGCCTGCCCTTCTACAAGCGCGGCGCGCGCCATGCCACCTACGACGAGCACATGGCGATCATCGAAGCGCTCGCGCAAGGCAACCCGGCGCTGGCGCAGCAGGCGATGACGCAGCACATCGTGCAGGCCGCGCAGCGCGCGGGCGTGCACTTTCCGACGGGGCTCGAGGCAGGTTCGGCGGCCTGACGCTTCAGGTCCACGTGTCGACGACGATGCGCAGCACCTCGACGCGCGCGGGCAGCTCGATCAGGAACTCCGCATCGCGCGGCAGGTGGTGCACTCCATTCGGGTCGCCGCCGGTGAACGCGCTCATCGCGGCCACGTCGGGCCAGTAGGAGGTCGTGACGAATTCGGTCTCGTTGGCGCGGTCTTCGCGGAACAGCTGCACCGCGAGCGCCGTCTTGCGCAACGGCGGAATGCCTTCAGCCAGCAGGTAGCGTTCGTAGGCCTCCGCGCGATCGGGCGTGACGCGGCCGCGCCAGATGCGCGCGATGGTGGCGACGCTCATACCGGCACGCCTTCGATCGTCCGGGTGGATGCAGACGCCGGCACCGGCAAGTGCCGCCCCAGGAAATCGCGCAGCGGCGGCAGCACCTCGGCCAGGTGCGTCTCGAGCAGCCAGTGGCCCCCGTCGTCGAACGCGTGGAACTGGGCGTCGGGCAGGTCGCGCAGGTAGGCACGGCCGGCCTCGATCGGCATGTAGCCGTCCTGCGGTCCCCACAGGATCAGCGTGGGCGGGCGGTACGTGCGCAGGTAGTCCTGGTAGCGCGGGAACCACCGCAGGTTCTCCTTCAGCCCCTTCATGAGACCGAGCGCAATGCCACGCCGCACGGGCGTGTCCATCAACGGCCAGTGAAGGCGCCAGAGATCGGGCGCGAGCCGCGGGGCCACGCGCGACGACACCTCGCCGATGAACTCGTCGCGAAAGCCTTCTTCGCTCACGGCGCGCTCCAGCACCGCGAGATGGGCCTCGCTCGGGTCGTTCCAGTACGCCCGGATCGCCGCGTACTTCGGCCCCAGCGTGTCTTCGTAGATGTCGCCGTTCTGGACGATCAGCGCCGTCACCCGCCCGGCTCGCCGCATCGCATGGCGCAGGCCGATCTGCGAACCGTAGTCGTGCAGGTACAGCGCGTAGCGACGCAGCGCGAGCGCGGCGGTGAAGCGGTCGAGGAAGTGCGCGTAGCCATCGAAATCGAACACGAAGTTCTCCTCGGGCGTGCCGCTGTAGCCGAAGCCCGGGAAATCGGGCGCCACCACGCGCCAGCGGTCCGCCAGCGCCGGCATCAGCGCGCGGTACTGGAACGAAGAACACGGATAGCCGTGCAGCAACAACAGCACCGGGGCCCCCACCGGACCGGCCGCGCGATAGAAGACCTCGACGCCATCGATCTGCACCGTGCGGTGCGTGACGGCGGTCGTGCCGGCCGCGTCGTTCTTTCGGGGGTTCGCATTGGCCATCTCGGCTCCTTGAGACATGCAAAGAAACAGAGGTGTCTTTGTCGCCCCCGGCGCGGGGCCCGCATGTGGGAAAGGGCCGACCCTGGGTGTCGTCCAGGCCGCGCGCGCCCTGCGGCGGGCACGCTGCAGGGCGACATAGGCAACCTGGCCGGCCCGTCGGCCGATCGGCCTTGGCACCACCGGCCGGACGGTCGCCCCGCGCCTGAACATGAAACTTTGGCTCACTGGCCGTCAAACCGCAGTCCAAAGCTTTCACTGCAGCGCGGTGCGCAGGACAATGGGGCGTTGATGGTGGTCGGGGCGCCGCCTCCGATCCTGTCGGCATCGCACTTTCAGGACTACACACGTCGCGTCATGGAACAACGGCTGGAATGGGCCCTCGCGGCCTGCTCACGCATCCTTCGACCCGTGGTGAAGCTCGCCCTCGCGATGGGGGTCAAGCACCCCCACCTGGAGGAGTTGCTGCGCGACCTGCTGATCGAGGAGGCGCAGCACTCCTGGCGCAGCCAGGGCGTTCCCAAGCCCAACCTGAGCCAGTTGTCGGTCACCACCGGCCTGAACCGCAAGGCCGTGACCGCCAAGGTCCGCTCCACCGTCGACCCCCTGCCCCACACCGAACTGTCGGCCGCAGCCAAGACGTTCACGCTGTGGCTGCAGATGCTGACCGAAGACGCTTCGTTCCGGCGCCTGCCCGTCACATCGGGCCACACGGCGCCCTCGTTCGAAGCGGTCGCCCGCCTGAGCAGCCGCGGCAACGTCCACCACCGCACCATCCTCGACGAGCTGATCCGGCTGAACATGGTGACCGAAAACGAGGGCATGGCCGAACTCACCGCCGACGGTTTCGTGCCCGTGCAGGACCTGCAATCGATGCTGGCCTTCCTGGGCGACAACGGCCGGGACCACCTGCTGGCGGCCGTCGCCAACACGCTGGGCGAGCAGCCCCGCATGCTCGAGCGCGCGGTGTACGCGCGCGGGCTGTCGCTGAACGATTGCGAACAGATCCACCGCCTGGTGCGCGACCGCTGGTCCGCCCTGCACCACGAGCTCGCGCAGGAAATGGCACAGGCGGTCAGCCGCGCGCCGGCCCGCGCCGAAGGACGAATCCGTGTCGGCATCTACACGTACTACGAGGACGAGGGCACGCCGCCCCCGCCCGCGTCCTCTGAAAGCGAGCGCCCCTCATGAGCACGATCCAAACACCCCGCCGCCTCCTGCTGGGCCTGTTCTGCGCCAGCCTCATGGCCCTGTTGATGTCCTGCGGAGGCGGCGGTGGTGCCTCGACCGGGAACCTGGGCCTGGGCACCGGCACCGCGATCGGCGGTGACAACCCCGGCGGCGCGGGCACGGGCACAGGCGGGGATGGGACCGGGTCCGGCTCGGGCAACGCCGGCACGGGCGGCTCCGGCGACACCGCCAGCAACGGCAACACCGACGGCTCCGGTGTCGGCTCGGGCGGCACCGGCGTGACTGCGGACGCCGCCGGCATCGGCGCCGCGGACGGCCTGGGCAGCATCATCCTGAACGGCCTGCGCTACACCACGGACACGGCCACCATCACCGTCGAGGACGCCACCGAACTCCAGATCGGCATGAGCGCGCGGGTCGCCGGCAAGGTCGACCCCGACTTCACCCGCGGCATCGCGACGCAGGTCGTGTCGGCGGCCGAACTGCGCGGCGCCGTCTCGCGCATCGACGTGGGCGCCGGCAGCTTCGTCGTCATGGGCATCAACGTGACCATCGATGCGGCCACGGTCTGGGCCGACGCGAACGGGCTTGCCAATGTGGCCGACGGCAGCCTGATCCAGGTGTGGGGCCTGCCCGGTGCGCCGGGAACGCTGCGCGCCACCCGCGTGCAGACCGCACCCACGCTGACCGCCCCGCTGGTCACGGGCGCCATCCAGAACCTCAACACGACGAACCAGACCTTCATGCTCGGCCAGCTGACGGTCAGCTATGGCGGCGCCAGCTTCGCGGGCATCGACGCCTCGTCGCTGGCCAACGGTGTCATCGTGCGCGCCCGCGGCACGGCCGCGCCGATCGGCAACGCGTTCACGGCGACCCAGGTGCAGGGCTGGTACGCGATACCGACGAGCAACGGCATCGCACTGCAACTCGCGGGAGACATCACCGACTTCGTCTCGCGCGGCGCCTTCAAGGTGCTGGGCACGCCAGTGGACGCCACCAATGCGCAGATCACGGGCGGCCCCGTCGGTTCGCTCGGCAACGGCGTGAAGGTCGAGGTCGACGGCTTCATGTCCGGCGGGGTGCTGGTCGTCAAGAAGCTGCGCATCCGCCATGTGCCGGGCACGGGCGGGCCGGCCTCGTTCACGCTCATCGGCGCCATCGGCGGCTACGTGTCCCCTGCCAGTTTCAGGGTCCAGGGCCAGCCGGTGGACGCCAGCGGACCGGGTACCACCTTCGAGAACGGTACCGCCGCGAACCTGGCCAACGGCCAGCGCGTGACCGTCGTGGGAGACCGGGTGGTCGACGGCGTTCTCATCGCCCAACGGGTGACATTCAACCCCTGACCTGAAGCGGCGGCGCAGCGCCCCGCCGTCCGGTTGCATCGCCCGCCCTTCTGGCGGCAGGCGACGCCGGGCTTTCGCACACATCCAGCTCGATATCGCCGCATCGCGGCGGGCCTGCGCGCACGCGGGCCGGATAGCACCTTCGGCCATCTATCTCCAAACCCGTGGCGAAAGTACGAAAAAGGGACTAAAGTGAAAAAATCACATTTCTTACATTGGTGGCTTCCGTGTCTGTCCCCGCGAGTTCAGTGCGACCGTTGCTCCCCGTTGGCATCGCAGGCCCACGCCTGACGCATGCCTCCCTGTGCGGGGCTGCGCATCGGGTGCCTGTTCGTCGCCGGGCCAGCCGGCACCGCTGACATTGCGAGGAGTACCGCATGCCGCTCGTCCTTCTTCTTCGGCTCATGAACAAGCGTTTTCCGGTCATGCTGACGGCGGACGCGGACATCCGGCATGCCTCGGTGCTGGTCGCCACCGGACTCATCGAAGCCGAGTTCCATGTCGACAACTTCGGCTACCAGCGGTACGAAAGCGCCCAGGTCTTTGCCATCACGGACGAGGGGCACGCGGAGATCGCCACGCTCTGCGGCAACGGCGCTTCGGTGCATGAAGAACGCCCCCAATGGAGCGTCATGCCGCTCGATTACCTGCGCAGGATCGGCAACTCGACCTTTCCCCTGCACACCGAGGACCCGTCGGAGATCAACTCCGTGGCGGTCCTGGAAGCCGCCGGCATGGTGGAGGCCACCCTCCCCCCGATCTGCCGCGCCCGGCAGAAGCTGCGCCAGGCCACCGTCCTGCGGGTCACGCCCCTGGGACGGACGGCGCTGGTGCCACGGCGGGGCTGAGTCCGGGTTCGGGTCGAACGCCCGGCGTGCCAGCCCTGGCGCGCCGGGATCGGTGCGTCCGGCGCGCACGAACACCGCCCCTCGCGTTCCCCTTGCCCCACACCTCCATGAATCGGGTACCCGTTTGCCGTGCGGCTGCCCCCGGCCGAGGGAAAGCGCCTCGTACAGCGATGAAAAAAGCCTGCCCACGACACAATTGAAACCAAGTGCAACAGACGTCACAGATCGCCCACAAGGTTCCTTTCGAGTACCAAAGAAGTAATGTGAAACCTTCACATACACCGCGTTATTGGCACGAAGAAATGAACGCCAGGCTGTTACCACCGAACGTCGGCCCCTGCCGTGCATGAAACAGTTCATGCGAAGGATGTCTTGCCATGCGCGCCCCCGTCTCCGCCCCGAGCCTCGACAGCAGCCTGTCGACGGATGCGCTCATGGCCGCCCGCATGCGGCTGGTGCTGTCGATCTCGGCGGTGCTGGCCATGGCGGTCGATGCGGGGCCCACGCGGCAACCGGTGGCCAGCGCGGTCTGGCTGGCCTTTTGCGGATACCTCCTGCACAGCGTGCTGGTGCACGCCTGCACGCAGGGCGGCTGGCGCCATGTCCAGGGCAAGGCGGTCCACTGGTCCGACGTGATGTGGTTCACGCTGATCGTCTTCGTGACGGGCGGCGTGCACAGCCTCTTCTTCCTGTTCTATTTCTTCGCCATCCTGACCTCCTCGTTCCGCTGGGGCTTCGAGGAAGGCGCCCGCGTGACGATCGTCTCGGTTGCGTCGTTCGCCGCCTGCGGGCTCGGCACGAGCACGGGCGACGACGCGCCGCAGCTGCTGATGCGCACGACCTTCCTGCTGGCGCTGGGGCACATGATCGTGCACTGGGGCGGCTCCAAGCTCATCCTGCAGCGGCGCCTGGCCCTGCTGGGTGACATCAGCCAGCTGTCGAACCCGCGCTTCGGCGCGGGCCGCACCATCGCCCGCACGATGGAAAAGACGCTGGCCTTCTTCAAGGCCAGCCACTGCATCCTCATGACGCGGGACACCGCCACCGGCAACTGGACCCTGCGCACGCTGCGCAAGGACGACACCTGCGAGCACGTCGGCGTCGAGACGCTCGGCGGCATCGCCGAGTCGCCGCTGATGGCGCTCGAACACCCGCACACCGTGCTGAGCAACCGCCTGCCCTGGCCCCTGAACCTCTTCTTTGCGCGCAGCCACATGCACGGCCCCGGCGCGATCGGCTGGCGCCCCGAGGGCCGCGACGGCGCCAAGCGCAGTGCCGCGGTGGCTGCCATGCTCGAGGCCCGCGCGTTCATCAGCGCCGCGCTGCCGCTGCGCCTGGGCGAGGGGCGCGTGTTCATCTCCTCGCGCAACGGCCACTTCAGCAAGTCCGACGCGCTGTTCCTCGCGCACCTCATGGAACAGATCTTCCCGGTCATCGAGACCATCGAGGTGCTCGACCGCATGGCCTCCGAAGCGGCCGCGACCGAGCGCCTGAAGATCTCGCTGGACCTGCACGACACCGCCGTGCAGCCCTACATCGGGCTGCGCATGGGCCTGTGCGCCCTGCGCAAGAAGGCCGCCGCGGACAACCCGCTGCTCGAGGACCTGGACAAGCTCGCCGAGGTGGCGAGCGGCGTGATCGCCGACCTGCGGCGCTTCGCGGGCGCGGTCAAGGACGGCCCGGAAAGTTCGTGCGGCCTCGTGCTGCACCAGCTGTACAGCCAGGCCGCCCGCATCCAGGGCCTCTACGGCATCGAGATTTCGGTGAACGTCGAAGGCCACGTGCGTCTTGACGACCGCATGACCGCGGAGGTTCTGCAGATGGTGGGCGAAGGCCTGAACAACATCTGCAAGCACACGCAGGCCCGCCGCGGCAGCGTGCGCATCGGCTGCCGCAATGGCTGCCTGCACCTGCGCATCGAGAACGAAGGCGACGAAGAGAACTTCGCGCCCTTCCGGCCACGCTCCCTCAGCGACCGCGCAGCGGCGCTCGGAGGCCGCGCGCAGGTCAGCCGGTGCCGGGGCGGCGGCACCGAGGTGCTGATCGAAATCCCCATCTGAGCCCCCAAAAGCACGACAACAGTCCGAGGAGCCCCTCATGCAAACCGAAGCCCATCCCATCGGCGTCCTGCTGGTGGACGATCACCAGACCATGCTGTGGGGCCTGTCCCGGCTGATCGACGGCGAACAGCCGCGCATGAAGGTCGTCGCCACCGCCAGCTGCTGCGAAGAGGCCGTGGCGCACACGCAGAGCCTGGCCCCCGACGTCATCGTGCTCGACCTCGACCTGGACGGCCATTGCGCCCTGGACATCCTGCCGCAGCTGCTGTCGAACGAGGTCTCGCGCGTCGTCGTGCTGACCGGCGAACGCGAGCAGCGCACCCTGGACCTTGCGGTGCTGCGCGGCGCGCGCGGCGTGATGCGCAAGGACGCCTCGGCCGAGCAGGTGCTCGATGCGATCGAGCGCGTGCACCACGGCGAGCTCTGCGTCGACGCCCCGACCATGGGCCGCGTGCTCTCGGAGCTCACCTCGGTGAAGAAGCCGCCGAAAGCCGACCCCGAGTCCGTCAGGCAGGCCAGCCTGACCCAGAAGGAGCGCGACATCGTCCGCACCGTGGTGCACGGCAGCGGCGCCTCCAACAAGACGCTGGCCGGGCAGGCCTTCGTCACCGAGCACACGCTGCGCAACCACCTCACGTCGATCTACCAGAAGCTCGGCGTGACGAACCGGCTCGAGCTCTACATCTACGCCGTCAAGCACCACCTCGACGCCATGGCGCACTGACAGCGCCCTGCCCGCCCCCGTCCTTCGGGGCGCCCACTGCGGGCCGCTCAGCGTCGGCTGCCCCTCCGGGACCCGCCATTTCCCCGCTTTTCCGATCCCCGCTTGCTGCGATCAGCTGGCGTGCGGGAGCGCACCGCGCTGGCAGAGGAGGAAAAGATTCGGCACCGTATTTCGTGCCACCTCAAAGAAATTGAATTTCAATTGAATTTAAAAATCATGGTCAATCGAGAGAATAAATTCCAAAAATAAAAATCGAATAGCAGACAGTTTGGTTAATAGAAGATTTCATTCAATTCAAATATCATCGGAATTTCAATAATCAAATTATTTCCTCGGTTTCAATTGGTTTTTTGACTATTTTATTTCATCGAACACCAAATACCCAATCAGAAATGAATTTCATATTTGATTAATTTCATTCTTTTCGAAATTTCCCCGCATAAATAAACCCATTCCACTTTTCAACCAGCATTGCTCACCTGGCGAACAATGCGTCGTTTTTCACGATCAGCCTCAAAAACATAGAAATTAGGTATATCGAACGTCATGGTTCAGGTAGTTCCATTTTGAAACACTCATGTCTTTCCACAAACAGGAGCAAAAGACCCGCGCAACCGTCCCGTCAAGTTCATAGGATTGCGCAAGCCTCGGGCTGAATTGAATTTCAATTAAAACTCGCAGAAAAAATCCAATTCGGCACTTGCTTTCCATTTTTCTCTTGAAAATGTATGAAACCCCAAACTGCTTTGCCGCCGATGGGGAAAGTGGCCCCGGAGCGCTCGATGGACGACCTTTGCGTCTCCCCGCCCACGCTCGCAACGACCGGCCTGCGTCGCTCACGCCAACCGGGGCAGGCACATGCTTGATCACCGGCTCATCAGCTCTGGCGAGAAGGCCTCCGTCGGTGTCTGCGCGCCCGCCGCGAGGCTGTGGCCGGACTTCCTGATCGGCCAGGAAAAATCGCCGGTGCGCGTGCTGCTCGTCGACGACGACGAGTACATGCGCCGGGTGATCGCCCAGGAGTTGCTGTCGGACCTGCGCATCCAGCTCGAAGGCCAGGCCGACAGCGTTCGCGAGGGACGCCGGCTGCTGGCCACGCACACCTTCGACGTGCTGATGCTCGAGCTGCAGCTGGGCGACGAGATGGGTTTCGAGCTGATCACCGAGGCACGCCGCCTGCACCGCAGCAGCGAGGTCATCGTGATCTCCTCGCTCGAGGACGATGCCCACGTGCTGCGCGCCTTCGAACTGGGTGCCATGGGGTACCTCCTGAAGAACGCCTGGTTGCAAAGCTTCGCCGATGCCGTGCTGCACGTGGTGAACGGCGGGGCCGCGATCACGCCCCGACTCACGCGGCGCCTGCTGCACCGCCTGGACTACCACCCCCGCGAGCCCGTCGCCGACAAGGCGCCATCGCCGCCGAGACCGCCGTCGCGCGACATGACACTGACGCCGCGAGAGAGCGAGGTCCTGCGTTGCGTGGCCTCGGGTTACGTCTCCGCGGAGATTGGCGCCAAGCTCGGCATCACGGGCCAGACCGTCAATGTGCACATCAAGAGCATCTACAAGAAGCTGCATGTGCATTCGCGCGCCCAGGCGGTGAACTTCGCCGTTCACACGGGCCTGATCTGAAGGGCAGCGACCCCATGACCCCGATCGATTGCCCCTTCGCCGCCGGATCGCGCCCTCGTCGCGCGCTCGACAGGCGGCCCTTCGTTCAGGCCATGCTTGTCGCGGCCTGGGCCACGCAGGTCATGTGCGCCGACCTGGCGATCGCGACGGAAGCGACGTCGGCCGCCGTTGCGGCGCACGAGAACCCGGATGGCGGCGTTGCGGACGGCGAAGTCGCAAGCGACGCGGCCGCGGTGACGGCCTCTCCCGACCATCCGGCGGCCACAACAGGAAGCGGTGACCCGGATCGTCCCGGCTCCGCCGTCTACAGCCCCTTCGCGAGCCCGCCACACGGCAATGAACGCCCTCCCGCTTTCGCTGCGACGTCCCAAAAAAGCAATGGCGGCCATGCGGAAATGGCGCTGATCGCCCTGATTTCGGCCGGTGTCGCCGCGGTCGCTGTTTTTTTTTGGCTCTGGCGCGCGTAGTCAGGTTCTCGTCAGTTAATTTGTATGTGAGAAAGTTGCATTCCTGAAGATGGCCTCTCATAATTAGCACCTTCGTTTTCGAAGACAACCAATCGACCACCGGTTGCCGTCCGCTTACAAGCGGCAACGACTTTCGGCGCGCCGACCTAGATTCTTTTTGACAGGATCCATGGTGGGGGTATCGCATGAACAAGTGTCGAATCAAGGTCCGCATCAAATGCGGGCTTCATCTCCATGCCGGCATCGCGTCTGACCGGCATCGCGCAATGGATATTTGCTGCACCGCCCCGCTGCGGTGCCTGAGCGGCCGACGACGACCCTAGCCGCTCCCCAGGCGTGACCGCCACCGGGTCACGCGCTGCATCACTTCCTCGAAAAACCCGCGGCTGGCAATTCCAGGCGCGCGGTCACTCCTGAGCCACGCTACATGAGCCTTTTCGCCATGTAGGCGGGACCGGGGCTGCATTGAAAGTCGTTCGTCTTGAGGAGAATAGAAATGGCCACGCTGATCAGGTCCGATCTCGAATTCATTCTTCAACAAATTCTCATTGCGGAAGCACAAGCAGCGGGAGCAGACCCCGCCAGCCTGGTCCCGAACGCCTTTGCGCCCTTCGGCCTCAGGACGGTCGACGGGTCCTACAACAACCTGATGCCGGGCCAGAGCGACTACGGCTCCGCAGACAACCCGTTCCCGCAGCTGGTGCCGCAGACCTACAGCAACGAGCAGGACGACGCCTTCGCAGGGATCACCAACACGGACTACGGCAGCGCCGGGAACGTGGTCGATGCCGACCCGCGGCTGATCAGCAACCTGGTCGCCGACATGACCAGCAACAACCCCGCGGCGGTGAGCGCCTTCGTGGCCGCGGGCCTCGGAACGCTCGACGCAGCCGGCGTCCTGTACGACCTCCAGGGCGTCGTCATTCCCCCCGGCACGCTGCTGGAGATTCCGAACACCAGCCCCGACGAAGGCCTGTCGGCGCCCTTCAATTCATGGTTCACCTTCTTCGGCCAGTTCTTCGACCACGGCCTCGACCTGGTCAACAAGAGCAGCACCGAGATGATCTTCATGCCGCTGCAGCCGGACGATCCGCTGTTCAGTACGGCCCCCGGCGCCCCCAATTTCATGATCCTGTCGCGCGCCACGCGCGATGCGAACGGCGACCAGACCAACCAGACCACGCCCTTCGTCGATCAGAACCAGACCTACACCTCGCATCCCTCGCACCAGGTGTTCCTGCGCGAGTACGTGCTCGACGCCAACGGCCGTCCGGTGGCCACGGGCAGCCTGCTCGATGGCGCCGACGGCGGTCTTGCCAACTGGGCCCAGGTCAAGGCGCAGGCGCTGATGCTCGGCATCCAACTCGACGACGCCGACGTGCTGGACCTGCCCCTGCTGGCGACGGACCAGTTCGGCAAGTTCATCCCCGATCCCGTGACCGGCTTCGCGCAGATCGTGCTGCGCGCCGCCGACGTCGGCGGGCCGCTGGACCCGGACGGCAACGGGCTCGCCTCGGGCACGCCCGGCGCGCCCATCGATGCCAGCGTGGGCGTTCGCACCGGCCATGCTTTCCTGAACGACATCGCGCATGCCGCGGCGCCCGTGTTCGTGGGCGGCGTGCTGGCGCCCGACAGCGACTCGGCCGTCGGCCTCTCGGAACCCGGCACCTATGACAACGAGCTGCTGGACCGTCACTTCATCACCGGCGACGGCCGCGGCAACGAGAACATCGCCCTGACCTCCGTCCACCACGTCTTCCACTCCGAGCACAACCGGCAGGCCGAAGAGATCAAGGCCACCGTCCTGGCCACCGGCGACGCTGCGTTCATCGCCTCATGGCAGTTGCCCGACGGTTCATGGAACGGCGAGCGCATCTTCCAGGCCGCGCGCTTCGCGACGGAGATGCAGTACCAGCACCTGGTGTTCGAAGAGTTCGCGCGCAAGATGCAGCCGGCCGTCGACGAGTTCCTGGCCGAAACCAACTACCAGACGACGATCAACCCGGCGATCGTCGCCGAGTTCGCACACGCGGTCTTCCGCGTCGGCCACACGATGCTGACCGAGACCGTGGACCGGCTGGACCCCAATTTCCTGTCGAGCGATCTCGCGCTGGTCGATGCCTTCCTCAACCCGATCGGGTTCAACAACGACGGCGCACTGACGCCGGAGCAGGCGGCCGGCGCCATCGTGCGCGGCATGACCCGGCAGGTGGGCAACGAGATCGACGAGTTCGTCACCGACGCAGTGCGCAACCAACTCCTGGGCCTGCCGCTGGACCTCGCCGCCATCAACATCGCACGCGGGCGGGACACCGGCATTCCCACGCTCAACGAAGCGCGCCGGGAGTTCTACACCTCGACCGCGGACCCGCAGCTCAAGCCCTATACGAGCTGGGTCGACCTCACGCAGCATCTCAAGCACGAGGCCTCCGTCATCAACTTCATTGCGGCGTACGGCACGCATGGCGCGCTGACCGCCACGGACGTCGACACGATGGCCGAGAAGCGGGCCGTGGCGGCCGCACTCGTCTTCGGCGGCACCGTGGTTCTCAACGCCGGCACGGCCGCGGAGCGCAGCTTCGTTGCAGACGAAGCAGACAGGCTCGCCTTCCTGAACAGCACGGGCATCTACGCGATGGTCGGCGGTGTCACCACCACGGGCGTGGACGACATCGACCTGTGGATCGGCGGCCTGGCCGAAGAGCAGATGCCCTTCGGCGGCCTGCTGGGCTCGACCTTCAACTTCGTCTTCGAATCGCAGATGGAGGCGCTGCAGAACGGCGACCGCTTCTACTACCTCTCGCGTCTGGCCGGCCTCAACTTCCTCACCGAACTGGAGAACAACACCTTCGCCAAGCTGGTGATGCTCAACACCGACGCCACGCACCTTCCGGCCGACATCTTCTCGACCCCGGGCCTGATCCTCGAGATCGACCAGTCGCGCCAGTTCACCGGCATCGGCGTGGACGGCCATGGCGACCCGACGGAAGGAGGAACCGAACTCACGCCGCTGGTGATACGGGACGATCCGACGACGGCGGGCGTGGAGACCAACTACCTGCGCTACACGGGCGACGAGCATGTGGTGCTCGGCGGTACCGCCGGCAACGACACCCTGATCGCCAGCATCGGCGACGACACCATCTACGGCGACGGCGGCAACGACCGCATCGAGTCCGGCGACGGCAACGACCAGGTCGAGGGCGGCGCGGGCGACGACATCATCACGGACCGCGGCGGCGACGACGTGCTCAAGGGCAACGAGGGCAACGACGTCATCCACGGCGGCAACGGCGCGAACCTGATCATCGGCGGGGACGGCAGCGACTTCATCATCACCGGCGAGGACGTTTCCGAGGTCTTTGCCGGCCAGGGCAACGACTTCGTCCTGGGCAGCAAGGGCAACCTGCCGACATTCGGCAACGAGGGCCACGACTGGATCGAGCTGGGAACCCAGGACGGCACCACGGGCGACAGCTTCGACCCGCTCGTGCAAGACAGCGTCATCGGCAACGACGTCCTGATCTCCGGCGGCGGTTTCGACGAGCTGATCGGCGAAGGCGGCGACGACATCTTCACCGGCTCCGACGGCGAAGACCACTTCGACGGCGGCTCCGGCTTCGACTGGGCCAGCTACAAGTTCGACAAGTACGGCGTGACCGCCGACATGATCGTCAACGACTTCGTGGTGCCCCCGGTGGTCAACTCGAACGCCGCGATGATGGACCGCTTCGCCTTCACCGAAGGCCTGTCGGGATCGGCTTTCGCCGACTTCCTGCGCGGCGACGACGCCGACGCCGTCGAGATCCTGCAGGCCGGCTGGACCGGCAGCGTGCTCACCAACATCGCGCTGATCGACGGCCTGCAAGGCCTGCTGCCCGCGGGCATGACCTCGTTCGGCGAGGGCAACATCATCCTGGGCGGCGACGGCAGCGACCTCATCGAGGGCCGCGGCGGCAACGACATCATCGACGGCGACGCCTGGCTCAACGTGCGCATCGCCGTCTCGGGCGTGCCCGGCCTCACCAGCGTCGACAGCCTGAAGGAGCTGGTGCCGCGCATGCTCTCGGGCGAGATCAACCCGGGCCAGCTCAGCATCGTGCGCGAGATCCTGATGTCCGACAGCGCCGACTACGACACCGCGATGTTCTCCGGGCTGCGCGCCAACTACACCGTCACCACCGGCGCCGATGGCCGCACCACCGTCACCGACAACGTCGGCACCGACGGCACCGACATCCTGCGCAACATCGAGCGGCTGCAGTTCTCCGACACCGTCCAGCTGCTGTCCGGCAGCAACAACGCACCGGGCGGCTCGGTCACGATCAGCGACGACACGCCGCAGATCAACCAGCTCCTGAGCGTGTCGGCCGCCCTCACCGATGCGGACAACCCTGGCGGCACGGTCACCGGGCCGATCAGCTACACGTGGCAGTACGAGGCCGACCCGACGCGCGCGCCGGGCGTGTTCCGCGACATCATCGACCTGGGCGGCGGCCAGCCCGCCACGGTGAACGGCACGACCTTCCGGGTCACCGCGCCCTTCGACGGCCTGGCCATCCGGGTGCGGGCCGTCTACCGCGATGCCGACGGCGTGCTGGAAACCGTGTACTCCGCGCCCACCGCGGCGGTCACCGGCGTGGCGGCCGTCGTGCCGCCGGCGCCGGCGCCTTCCTCCGCGCTGGTCGACAGCGCGGGCGTGCGCTTCCTGCAGTCCGACCTGCAGTTCATCCTGGAGCAGATCAAGATCTCGGAGCGACACGCGAACGGCGAGGCGCTGACCGACATCCTGGACAACGCGCGCGCACCGCTGGGCCTGCGCACGGTGGACGGCTCCTACAACAACCTGGTGCAGGGCCAGTCCGGCTTTGGCGCCGCCGACCAGGTGTTCCCGCGCCTGGTCGATCCGGTGTTCCGCAACGACCAGGACGGTGACAGCATCAACCTCGGCCCGGGGGGCACGCTCACCAACACGGACTACGGCCCCAGCGGCAATGTGGTGGACGCCGATCCGCGCATCATCAGCAACCTGATCGTCGACATGACGAGCAACAACCCGGCGGCGGTGAGCGCATTCGTCGACGCGGGCCTGGGCACGCTGGTGGACGGTGTGCTGTACGACCTGGACGGCGTGGCGATTCCCGTCGGCACCCTGCTGGTCATTCCGAACACCGCGCCGGACGAAGGCCTGTCGGCGCCGTTCAACGCCTTCATGACCTTCTTCGGCCAGTTCTTCGACCACGGCCTGGACCTCGTGGCCAAGGGCGGCAACGGCACCATCTTCGTCCCGCTGCAGCCCGACGATCCGCTCTATGTGTCGGGCAGCAACAGCAACTTCCTGGTGCTGACGCGCGCCACCCAGGTTGCCGGACCCGGCGCCGACGGCGTCATGGGCACCGCGGACGACACCACGCACGAGGCCACGAACCTCACGACGCCTTTCATCGACCAGAACCAGACCTACACGTCGCACCCCTCGCACCAGGTCTTCCTGCGCGCCTATGAGCTCAACGCCGACGGCAAGCCGGTCGCCACCGGGCGGCTGATCACCAACCGCGACCTCGGTGCCGACGGTCTCTTCGGCACGGCCGACGACATCGAGCTGGGCGGCATGGCCACCTGGGCGGTGGTCAAGGCGCAGGCGCGCGACCTGCTGGGCATCGCGCTGGACAATGCCGACGCGCTCAACCTGCCGCTGCTGGCGGCCGACGAGTACGGCAACTTCATTCCCGACCCGGTGACCGGCTTCGCGCAGATCGTGCTGCAGGCCGGCGGAACGCTGGCCTCGGGCTCGCCGGGCGCGCCGATCGATGCGAGCCTGGCCGTGCGCACGGGCCACGTGTTCCTGGCCGACATCGCCCACACCGCCAACCCGGTGAACAGCCAGGGCGTCGCGCTGACGGCCGATGCCGACGACCAGATCGGCGGCACACCGGCCGCGGGCTTCTACGACGACGAACTGCTCGATGCGCACTACATCGCCGGCGACGGCCGGGTGAACGAAAACATCGCGCTGACCAGCATTCACCATGTGTTCCACGCCGAGCACAACCGGCTGGTCGAGCACACCAAGGCGGTGATCATGGCGTCGGGCGACGCGGCCTTCATTGCCGAATGGCACCTGCCCGATGGCTCGTGGGACGGCGAGCGCCTGTTCCAGGCGGCCCGCTTCGGCACCGAGATGCAGTACCAGCACCTGGTGTTCGAGGAGTTCGCGCGCAAGGTGCAGCCGCAGATCGACATCTTCTTTGCCGCCACCCAGGTCTACGACACCGAGATCGATCCATCGATCGTCGCCGAGTTCGCCCACACCGTGTACCGCTTCGGCCACTCGATGCTGACGGAGACGGTGGACCGCTTCGACGTCGACTTCAACGTGATCGGCGGCACGGCCGACCCCACGCAGCAGCTCGGGCTGATCGAGGCCTTCCTCAATCCGCTCGCGTTCGCCGCCAGCGGCATCACGGCGGATGAAGCGGCCGGCGCGCTCGCGCGCGGCCTCACGCGGCAACAGGGCAACGAGATCGACGAGTTCGTGACCGAGGCCCTGCGCAACAACCTGCTCGGCCTGCCGCTCGACCTGGCGACGATCAACATCGTGCGCGGGCGCGACACCGGCGTGCCGACACTCAACGCCGCGCGGCGCGACTTCTACAGCGTGACCGGCGACAGCCAGCTCAAGCCCTACGCGAACTGGGTCGACTTCATGCAGCACATCAAGCATGAGGCCTCGGTGGTCAACTTCATTGCGGCCTACGGCGTGCACGCCAGCCTGGCCGCCGCCGACACCCTGATCGAGAAGCGCGCGGCAGCGGTGGCGCTGGTCTACGGCGGCATCGGTGCGCCGGAGGACCGGCTCGACTTCCTGTACGGACGCAATGCCTACGCCGACGAGGCCGGCATCACGACCACCGGCGTCGACGACATCGACCTGTGGATCGGCGGCCTGGCCGAAAAGCAGATGCCGTTCGGCGGCCTGCTGGGCTCGACCTTCAATTTCGTCTTCGAGGAGCAGATGGAGAAGCTGCAGGACGGCGACCGCTTCTACTACCTGGAGCGCACGCAGGGCCTGAACTTCCTCACCGAGCTGGAGAACAACTCCTTCGCCCGGCTGGTGATGGCCAACACCGATGTCGAGCACCTGCCCGGCGACATCTTCACGACGCCGGGGTTCACGCTGGAGGTGGATCCGTCCCGGCAGTTCACGGGCCTGGGGCTCGACGGGCGCGACGATCCGACGGCCGAAGGCAGCCTGACGCCACTGGTGCTGCGCAACAACCCCGGCACCGAAGCGGCCGATCCGAACTACCTGCAGTACAGCGGTGAGGACCACGTCGTTCTGGGCGGTACCGCAGGCAACGACACCATCATTTCCAGCATCGGCGACGACACGCTCTGGGGCGACGCCGGCAATGACCGGCTCGAAGGCGGGGATGGCAACGACTTCGTCTTCGGCGGGGCCGGCGACGACATCATGACGGACCTGGGTGGCGACGACAACATGCAGGGCGGCGACGGCAACGACGCCATCCACGGCGGCAACGGCATCAACCTGATCCTGGGCGGCCACGGCAACGACTTCATCGTCACCGGCGAAGACCCGTCCGAGGCGTTCGGCGGCACGGGCAACGACTTCATCCTCGGCGCCCGCGGCAACGAGTTCGTGTTCGGCAACGAAGGCGACGACTGGATCGAGAAAGGCATGGCCGACGGCAGCGCCGGCGAGAACTTCGACGCCTTCGCCCGCGACCAGGTGGTGGGCCACGACGTCTTCATCGGCAACTCGATCTCCGACCGGATGGACGGCGAAGGCGGCGACGACATCATGTTCGGCAACGGCGGCCAGGTGGACCGCTACGAAGGCGGCTCCGGCTTCGACTGGGCCGGGTTCAAGGACGACGCCTTCGGCGTCACGGCCGACCTGTTCCTTCGTGCCTTCGACGAAACGCCCGTGCCGATCTCGAACGCGACCGTGCTGGCGCGGTTCACGTCGGTCGAGGGCATGTCGGGCTCGGCGCATGCCGACGTCCTGCGCGGCGACGACAACGATGCGGCCGCGATGGCGCTGTCGGGCACCACCGGCAGCGTGCTGACCCACGTCGAACTCATCGACGGCCTGCAGGAGCTCCTGGACCAGGTGCTCGGTGTCGGCATGGAGATGGACGGACCGGTGACTTCGTTCGCCGGCAACATCATCCTGGGCGGCGGCGGCAGCGACCTGCTGGAGGGCCGCGGCGGCAACGACATCATCGATGGCGATGCCTGGCTGAACGTGCGCATCAGCGTGCGGGAGAACGCCGACGGAACGGGCGCCGAGATCGCGAGCTATGACACCATGACCGACCTCGAGCTGCAGGGGCGCGTCTTCGACGGCACCTACAACCCGGGTCAACTCACCATTGCCCGCGAGATCCTGATGTCGGATGCGCCGGACTTCGACACGGCCGTCTTCTCGGACGTCTTCGGCAACTACGAGATCACCTTCCTGGAGAACGATGTCTGGCGCATCAGCCATGTCGTGGACGGCGTGGCTGGCGCCGACGGCATCGACGTGGTGCGCAACATCGAGCGCCTGCAGTTCTCCGATGGCGCGGCGTTCATTGCGGAAGAAGGCTTCAACCTCGATCCCGAAGGCCAGCTGACCCTCAGCGACACCACGCCCACCCTGGGCGCGACCCTCACCGTGTCGGCCCTGGGCGTGACCGATCCGGACAACGTCAGCGCGACCAACCCCGACGGTGCGATCACCGGCCCCATCGCCTACTTCTGGCAGGCCGAGGTCCGCCCCGGCATCTTCGAAGACATCCTGATCGAGAACGCCGGCGGCGAAGTGGCGCGGGCCACGGGCACGAGCTTCACGCCACGGACCTTCGAGCTCGGCCTGGCGCTGCGCGTGCGGGCGGTCTACAAGGATGCCAACGACGTGCTGGAGAACGTGTACTCCGCCACGACCGCGCCGCTGGCCCTCAACGCCGCGGCCACCGGGCAGCCGACGATCAGCGACACCACGCCGACCGAAGGCCAGCTGCTGACGGCATCGACCCTCGGCATCAGCGACGTGGACGGGCTGACGGGCGCCGTCTTCAGCTACCAGTGGGAACAGGCCGTCAACACGGGCGTCGGCGGCGGCGGCGCCGGGTTCACGCCCATCGCGGGCGCCACCCTGGCGACCTTCACGCCGGGCGCCGACCAGGTCAACCGCGAACTGCGCCTGACGGTGAGCTTCACGGACGATGCGGGCGCGCTCGAGACGGTGCGCTCCGCGGCCACCGTGGTCACGGGCGACTTCATCGCGGCCAACAACGCCGCCCAGGTCCTCACGGGCACTGAAGGCCAGGACGTGATCTTCGGCGGCGGCGGCGCGGACGCCATCAACGGCCTCGGCCAGGACGACCTCATCGACGGCGGCGCGGGCAGCGACAGCATCGCCGGCGGCGCCGGCAACGACACCATCAACTACACGATGGGCGAAGGCACGGACACCGTCGACGGCGGTGCGGGGCTGGACACCCTGAACGTCATCGGAACGGCGGCGGCCGACGCGCTCGCGGTGAGCTACAACGGCACCGCGCTCACGGTGGTGGCCGGCGGCACGGTGAGCAATGTCGAGTCGGTCACGGCCGACCTGCTGGCCGGCGTGGACACGCTGACCTACACCAGCGCCGCCGCCATCTCGGTGAACCTCACGGCCGGAACGGCCTCGGGCTTCACCTCGATCGCCGGCATCGAGAACGTGACGACAGGCGGTGGTGCCGACGTGCTCGTGGGCAATGCGCTGGCCAACGTGCTCAACGGCGGCGGCGGCGACGACCGCTTCGTCGCGACGGTGAACGACGGCAACGACAGCTACACCGGCGGCGGCGGCACCGATACGCTGGACCTGTCCGCGATCTCGGCAGGCGTGACGATCACCCCGACGACCGCCACGGGTGCGCAGACGGGCACCGATGCGCTGTCTTCCATCGAGAACTTCATCGGCAGCCAGGGCGCTGACAGCATCGTCGTCAATGGCGGTGCGAACGTGATCGACGGCCAGGGCGGCAACGACGTCATCGACGCCGGCGGCGGCAACGACACCGTGACCGGTGGCGAGGGCAACGACACGCTCACCGGCGGCGCCGGCAACGACACGGTCAGCGGCGGCGCGGGGGACGACCTCTTCCACTACCTCGTCGGCGACGGCGCCGACACGATCAACGGCGGCACGGGTGCCAACGACCGGCTGACCATCGCCGGCACGGCGCTGGGCCAGACGCTCGCGGTGGTGCTGACGGGAACGGCGATCGCGTCCCTGGCGGGCGGCACCGTCACCGACGTCGAGGCGGTCACGGCCGACCTCCAGGGCGGCGTCGATACCCTGAGCTACGGTGCCACGACCACGGCCGTCACCGTGAACCTGGCCACCGGCACGGCCACGGGCTTCGAATCGGTGGCGAACATCGAGAACGTGACCGGTGGCGCCGGCAACGACACGCTGACCGGCAACACCGGTGCCAACGCACTGAACGGCGGCGGCGGCGACGACCGCTTCGTCGCGTCGATCGGCGACGGCAACGACAGCTATGTCGGCGGGGCCGGCGTGGACACCTACGACCTGTCGGCCACCACGGCCGGCGCGACGGTGACGGTCAACCTCGCCACGAGCGCGCAGATCGGCACCGACACGCTCAACACGATGGAGAACATCATCGGCAGCCAGGGCAACGACATCATCGTCGTCAATGGCGGCGCGAACTTCATCGACGGCCAGGGCGGCAACGACACCATCAGTGCCGGCGCCGGCGACGACATCGTGCTGGGTGGCTCGGGCAACGACACCATCAACGGCCAGGCGGGCGACGACAGGCTCACCGGCGGGCTGGACAGCGACACGGTGGACGGCGATGCGGGCGCAGACACCTTCATCGCCACGGTGGGCGACGGCAACGACAGCTACGCCGGCGGCATCGGCAACGACACCTACGACCTGTCCGCCACCTCGGCCGGTGCCACGGTCACGCCGACCTCCGCCACCAGCGCCGAGACCGGCACCGACACGCTGAGCTCGGTGGAGAACGTGATCGGCAGCCAGGGCAACGACAACATCAGCTTCGCGCCCGTGGCCCTCCTGAATTCCGCGAACGTGGTGGATGGCGGTGGCGGCAACGACACCCTCAGCACCGGGGCGGGCGCGGACCGGCTGACCGGCGGCACGGGCAACGACACCATGGACGGCGGAACGGGAGACGACGTCTTCGTGTTCGCGCCGGGGTTCGGCAACGACACGATCCTCGGCTTCGATGCCAGCGGGAACCTGCTCAACGGGCAGGACCGGCTGAACATCTCCGCGATGGGGATCAACGCCGGCAACTTTGCCGCCAACGTGTCCATCACCGACCTGGGCGCCGACACGCTGGTCGAGTTCGACGGCCTGGAAAGCATCCTGCTGATGGGTGTGAACGGGGTGGGAACGAACACCATCACGCAGGCCGATTTCGTGCTGTCGACATGAGCACCGCCAACGTTTCAACGACCTTGACCACGGAGAACGACATGGACGAGAAAAACAACGCAAGCCCGCAGCAGGCCCCTCGTTCCATCTCCGACCCGCGCGAGGTGGCGACGTTGATCATGTCGCGCATCGGCATGGTCAACGCGAAGAAGGACGAGCTGAGCGTCGCCATCCAGGGCCTGTGCGACGCGACCCAACAACTGTCGCGCGCCTACTCGGCGCAGATGGTGACCATCGACCGGCTGGTGCGGCGGGTGAAGTCGCTGGAAGCCGCGGCGCAGGCCGCGGCCCAAGACCAGCAGGTCAACTGAGCAACGCCCCACAGAACCACAGGAGACGCACATGAAAACCCTGTGGATGGAACTGCGACCGCTGCTGCTGTACATCGCGGCGTTCTCCTTCTTCATCAACCTGCTGTTCCTGGTGCCCGCGTTCTTCACCCTGCAGGTGTTCGACCGGGTCATCTCGACCAGCAGCCATGAAACGCTGCTGGTGCTGCTCGCCGGGACCGGCGTGGCGCTGTTCATCCTGCTGCTGCTGGACTACCTGCGAACCCGGCTGCAGAACGTGGTGGGCATCATGGTGGACGAGCGACTCTCCCCACCGGTGGTGAACGCCATCGTGGAGCGCGCCGCACGCGCTCCGAGCGGCGTGAGGACAGAAGGAATCCGCGACGTGGCCGCGCTTCGCGCCGTGTTTTCCGCCAATGGCCTGATCGCGGTGTTCGATGCGCCCTGGGTGTTCGTGTACGTGTTCGTGATCTGGATGTTCCACCCCGCGCTCGGCGTGGGCGCTGCGTTCTCCGCGCTCCTCATGCTCGGCCTGGCCTGGCTCAACGACCGCATCAGCCGCCGGTCGCTCGAAACCCTGCAGAACGAAGGGCGACGCGCCGCGCAATACGTCGAGAGTTCCTTGCGCAACGCCGAAGTGCTGCAGGCCCTGGGAATGACACAGCGCCTGCTGGTGCGCTGGCGGGCGCTGCAGGACCAGATCGCGACCATGCAGACCAGCGCCAGCCGCAGCACCGTGGCGTTCACCGCCGGGACCAAGGCCGCGCGCCAGGCCATCCAGATTCTCATGCTGGCCCTGGGCGCCTACCTGGTGCTGAGCCAGCAGGCTTCCGCCGGCGTGATGATCGCCACCAGCATCCTGCTGGGCCGCGCGGTGCAGCCGGTGGAGCAGCTCGTGGGCAGCTGGCGCACGCTGATCGAGGCGCGGGCGGCCTACGGGCGCCTGCAGGAACTGTCGAAGGACTTCGAGCGCACCGAGCCGCATGTCGCCATGCCGCGCCCCGAAGGACGCCTGAGCGCGGAGAACATCTCGTACCGCGCAGCCGGCTCGGACACCCTGGTGCTCTCGAACATCGTCTTCGCGCTGGCGCCGGGCGAGGCCCTGGCCATCGTCGGCCCGAGCGCGGCCGGCAAGTCGACCCTCGCGCGCGTGCTCACGGGCGTGTGGCGCCCCAGCAGCGGCAAGGTCCGCCTCGACGGCGCAGACGTGTCGTACTGGCCGCGCGAAGAACTGGGCCCCTACATCGGCTACGTGCCCCAGGACGTCGAGCTCTTCGACGGCAGCGTGGCGGACAACATCGCGCGCCTGGACAAGGTGGACTCCGAAGCGGTGGTTGCCGCCGCCGTGCGCGCCAATGCGCACGACATGATCCTGACCCTCCCGAAGGGCTACGACACGCCGGTGGGCGAACACGGCTCGCGGTTGTCTCCGGGCCAGCGCCAGCGCATCGCGCTCGCCCGTGCGCTGTACGGCAACCCGCAGCTGGTGATCCTGGACGAGCCGAATTCCAACCTCGACGGCGCAGGAGAAGTCGCACTCGCCCAGGCGATGAGCGGCCTGCGCCAGGCGGGCGTGACCTCGGTCGTCGTCACCCACCGCCCGTCGCTGATCGCCCACGTCGACAAGATCCTGGTGCTCGCCGCGGGCCGCATCCAGCAGTTCGGCCCGGCGAGCGAGGTGATGCGCGACATGCAGCGCCAGGCCCAGGCGATCGTGGACCAGAAGGCCGCCTGAGCGCCGCGCCGCCGTTGCGAACAAGGACCCCGCACCATGAGCACCGCCACACTCCCGATGCCTCCCGTTGCCGCCCCACGCAGCAGCCGGGAGCACGCACGACGCCTCGCGCGAAGCGGATGCTGGGTCATCCTCGGCGCGATCCTGCCCCTGGGCCTGTGGATGGGCCTCGCCCCGCTCTCGATGGCGGTGGTGGCTCCCGCGTTCGTCAAGGTGGACCTCAACCGCCGTCCGGTGCAGCACCTGGAAGGCGGCACCGTGCGGGAAGTCATGGTGCGCGACGGCCAACATGTGAACGCAGGCGATCCGATCCTGGTCCTGGGCGACGTGCGCGTGGACGCCGACCGCAACCGCCTGAGCTACCGCGTCCATCTGGAGCGTGCCATGCTGGTGCGCCTGGAGGCCGAGCAGTCCGTCGCCAAGACGCTCGCCTTCCCCGAAGACCTGCTGCGCGCGGCCCGGCAGGACGATCGCATCGGCCAGGCCCTGCTCAAGGAGACGGCGCTGTTCCAGGCCCAGCGCCATTCGCTGGACAGCGCGGCCTCGCTCATGAGAACGCAGCGCGATCGCGTGCAGCAGGAAATCGTTGCCGTGCACGCGCAGATCGCGCAGGCGCAGAACTCGCTCGTCCTGCAGCGCCAGGACCTGGAGGCCAACCGCGGCCTGATCCAGGAAGGCTTCATTTCGTCGAGCCGGATCTCCCAGCTCGAATCGGTGGTGATGGAGTACGCGGCCAAGCTCGAAGAGCGGCGCACGGAGCTGGCGCGCGCCGCCCAGCGCCTGGTGGAGATCGACCTGAAGATCCAGTCGATCCGCAACGACTACGTGAAGGCCGCCAGCGACCAGCTCAAGGCCACCACCCAGCGCCTGGGCGAGATCGAGCAGGAGCAGCGCAAGTCGAACGACGCGGCGCAGCGGCAGGTCGTCGTGGCCCCGGCCAGCGGCGAAGTGATCGACCTGAAGTTCACCTCGCCCGGCGCGGTGGTCGGGCCCGGAGAAGCGATCGCGGACATCGTGCCCAGCGACGCCCAGCTGATGATCGAGGCGCGCATCCGTCCGGAAGACATCAGCAACGTGCACCTCAACCAGCGCGCGCGGGTGAAGTTCACCGCCTTCAAGTACCGCAACACCTCGATGGTCACGGGCAAGGTGACCTATGTCGCCGGCGACCGGTTGATCGAGCGCCAGACCAACCTGCCCTACTACAGCGTGATGATCCTGGCCGACGCCGAGTCGCTCAGGGCCATCGGCGACTTCAAGCTCCAGGCGGGCATGCCCGCCGAGGTCTACATCGCGGGCGTCTCGCAGACCGCGCTGCAGTACGTCATCGAGCCCATCACCTCCACCATCCGCCGATCGGGACGGCAGATGTAGCGGGGCTGTTCTCTGTCAACGAGGGGAATACATCATGCGCAAGGATTCCAACCACCACGACCCCGTGACGCCTGTCGCCCACAGCAAGAGGCGCACGTTCCTCAAGGCCTCGCTGGCAGCCACGGCCGCCCCCCTGGTCCTGACACCGGGCAAGACCCGCGCACAACCCACGCCCCTGCCGCCCAGCCCGCCGACAACACCGTGGGTCGAGGACCTGCCCAACCAGGTCACGCCGCTCACGCCGCTGGCCACGCTGACCCCGGCCCCGACCCTCAACGCGAACATCGCGGGCGGCGAGTGCGGTCGTGCACCGCACCAGCGCTACGCGGAACTGACCGTGCCCGGCAAGGCCGGCACGCCGCTGCTGTACCAGCTGACGGCCAAGGAGAACCCGGCCTGGCTGTTCAACGGCAACAACCCCTACTACCCCCCGCAGCCCATCTGGGGCTACGAAGGCAACACGCCGGGGGTGACCACGCCGGGCCCCACGATCCACGCGCGCTACGGGCAGTCGGTCATCTGCCGCATCCGCAACCAGCTGCCGCAGAACCACACGGGATTCGGCTCGCCCGAGATCAGCACGCACCTGCACAACATGCACACGCCGTCGGAGAGCGACGGCTTCGCGAGCGACTTCTACAGCGCCGTCCAGGGCGGCGTGACGCTGACCGCGCCGGGGACCTTCAACGACCACTTCTACCCCAACCTCTACGCCGGCTTCGACGAGTTCGGCGGCCTCGGCGATTCGCGCGAAGCCCTGGGCTCGCTCTTCTATCACGACCACACGGAAGGCGTGACGGCGCCGAACGTGCTCAAGGGCATGTTCGGGCGCTACATGGTCTTCGACGCACTCGACACCGGCGACGAGACCACAGGGCTGCGGTTGCCCAGCGGCGCGTACGACTACCCCCTGAGCTTCTCGGACAAGCGATTCGACTCGGGCGGCCGGCTGACCTTCGACGAGCTCAACCCCGAGGGCGTGCTGGGCGACAAGATCGTGGTCAACGGCAAGATCGAGCCGGTGCTGCGCGTCGCACGCCGCAAGTACCGGCTGCGGCTGCTGAACGTCGGGCCGTCGCGCTTCTACGAGTTCGTGCTGCAGAACACGGGCGGCACCATCGTGTACCCGTACACGCAGATCGCCAGCGACGGCAACCTGCTGCCGGCACCGATCGTGAACCAGCTGAGGGTGCGGATCGCACCGGCCGAGCGCGCGGACATCGTGGTGGACTTCTCGCGATTCCCGCTGAACACCACGCTCTACCTCGTCAACCAGCTCACACAGGTCGATACCCGCCGGCCCGGCCCGGTGCAGTCGCCGGGCACGCGCGTGCTCAAGTTCATCGTCGATCGCCAGCCCCCGACGCCCGACCTGAGCGTGGTGCCGAGCGTGCTGCGCCCGCTGCGCGACCTGCCCAGTGCCAGCGAACTCGCGGCCCTGCCGGTTCGCACCTGGGTGTTCCAGCGCAACAGCGGCATGTGGAACGTCAACGGGCTGTTCTTCGATTCGCTCACGGCCAGAGCCAGGGTCACCCGGGGCACCGCCGAGATCTGGGAGTTCATCAATCCCGACAACGGCTGGCAGCACCCGATCCACGTGCACTTCGAAGAAGGACGGATTCTCAGCAAGAGCGTCAACGGCGTGAGCCTGCCCATTCCCGTGAACGAGCGCGGACGCAAGGACGTCTTCGTCGTCGGCGAACTCATGACCGTGAGGGTGCTCGTGCGCTTCCGCGATTTCTCGGGCAAGTACCTGATGCACTGCCACAACCTCACCCACGAGGACCACGCAATGATGGTTCGCTTCGACATCGTGTGAAGAACGCCGATGACTTTCAGGAGATTCTCATGAACCACCGCAGACACTTGATCGCCGGACTGGGCGTCGCGTCCTTGTACGCGTTCGGCCTGCCCGCCTCCGCCGAGGCACCGGCAACGGCTGCACGCCCGGGGCGTCGCATGCCGAACGTCGAACTGAAGACCCACACCGGGGCGAAGGTGAACTTCTACGACGACCTGGTCCGGGGAAAGATCGTCGCCATCAACATGATGTACGCGGACTGCGAAGGCATCTGTCCGCTCATGACCAACAACCTCCTGCGCGTGCAGGAGCGCCTGGCCTCTCGGGTGGGCCGGGACATCTTCATGTACTCGATCACCATCCGCCCGGAGATCGACACCGTCGAGCACCTGGCCGACTACGCCGAGATGCACAGCGTGAACCCGGGCTGGCTTTTCCTGACCGGGAGCCGGAGCAACATCGACCTCGTGCGCTTTGCCCTGGGCTTCTACGACCCGGACCCGAAGGTCGACAAGGAGATCAATCGCCACACCGGCATGGTGCGCATCGGCAACGACGTCTACGACCGCTGGTCGATGGCGCCGGCGCTGGCGGCGCCCGAGCAGATCGTGGCCGCCATCCTGCATGTCGATCGCAGCCCGGCCGCGGTTCGCCGCGCGGGTGGCGCCATCTTGCAGGCCGACCCTCGGAGCACGGTCTGAACCAGCGCCTGCGCCGACCCCCACCCGGTGGACAGGGCTCACGGGCCCCAGCCACCGGGAAGCGTCTCGTCCCGGCATGGGGCGCCGTGCTCGCAGCGAGCTTCGCGTGGCCCGTCCATGGCCAGAGCCTGGTCGAGATCTACACGTCGGCGCGCGGCTACGACGCCACCTACCAGGGCGCGCGGGCCCAGTACGAGGCCACGCTGGCGCGGGCGGCGCAGTCCAAGGCCGGCATCCTGCCCACCGTCGGCCTGTCGGCCGGCGCCTCGCACACCCGGCAAGACCTCTCGACGGAAGGCAGCGCGACGACGCGCGGGTTCAACACCCAGAGCGTCGGCATCAACGCCACGCAGCCGCTGTACCGCCCCGCCAACTGGGCCGCCTACGAGCAGGGCCAGCGGCAGGCCGAGGTGGCGCAGATGGTGCTCACCATCGCCGAGCAGGACCTCATCGTGCGCGTGAGCCAGGCCTACTTCGACGTGCTCGCCAGCCAGGACAGCCTGGCCCTGGTGCGCGCGCAGAAGGTGGCCGTGGCCGAGCAGCTGGCCTCGGCCAAGCGCAACTTCGAAGTCGGCACCACCACCATCACCGATGCGCGCGAAGCGCAGGCCCGCTACGACCTGGTGATCGCCCAGGAGATCGCGGCCGAGAACGACCTGCAGGTGAAGAAGATCGTGCTCGACCAGCTCGTCGGCAGCACCGGCAGCGTGCCCGTGCCGCTGGCGGCGCCCGTGATGCTGCCTCCGCTCGCGCCCGCCGACATCGAGGTCTGGACCTCGCACGCGGATGCCGGGCACCCAGCGATCCAGCAGGCCCGGCTGGGCCTGGACGTGGCCGGGCTCGAGGTGCAGAAGGCGCAGGCCGGCCACCTGCCCACGCTCGATGCGACCCTGGGCTACAACGTCACGAACAACCCCCAGGGCACCAACACCACGCCGGGTCGCTCGCGGGTCAAGGCCGTCACCGTGGGCGTCTCCCTCAACCTGCCCTTGTTTGCAGGCTACGCGATCGAGAACCGCGTCAGGGAAACGCTGGCGCTCGAAGACCAGTCGCGCTCGCTGCTCGAGGCCACGCGCCGCGGCGTCGCGCAGGCCACCCGCGCCACCTACCTGGGGCTGGTGTCGGCCGCCGGCCAGGTGAAGGCGCTCGAAGCCGCCGAGGTCTCCAGCCAGATCGCGCTGGAGGCCAATCGCATGGGCTACCAGGTGGGTGTGCGCATCAACATCGACGTGCTCAACGCGCAGAGCCAGCTGTTCCAGACCAAGCGCGACCTGGCGGTGGCGCGCTATTCGGTGCTGCTCGGCAATCTCAAGCTGCGGCAGGCCAACGGCACGCTGGTGCCCGAGGACCTGAACGCCATCGATGCCGCGCTTGCAACCCACGGCCGCACCCCGGTCGACAGCGCGGCGCCCGTCTCCGTGTCCAGGAGAACGCCGGCTCGCCAATGACGAGGCATGCCATGGCACGTACCGACAGCACCAGCGACTGCTCGCGGCCATGACGGCGCTGAACATGCAGGTGACGCCATGCGACTGCTTCTGCTTCAGGATCGCGCGCGGGTCGACGACGGCCTGTTCACGCACTTGCGCAAGAACGGGTTCCTGATCGACAGCGTCGAGCGGCTCGGCGACATCGACATGCTGGAGAACGAGTCCTACGACGTGCTGCTCGTCAGCTCGCAATTGCCCGACGGATCGGGACTCGACTGGGTCCGGTTGTTGCGGGTGCAGCACATCACCACCCCGGTCCTGATGCTGATGGTGGGAGCGCCCGGCCCGACCGCGCAGGCCGAGGTCCTCGACGCGGGCGCGGACGACTTCGTGGTGATGCCGTGCCGCCCCGAGCTGGTGGCCGAGCGGGTGCGGGCACTGCGTTGCCGGGCCGCGGGCCTGGCAACGCCGCGCGTGCGGTGCGGCGACGTCGAGTTCGACCTGGGCAGCCGGACGACGGTCCGCTGCGGCATGCCTGTCGCGCTGACCGAGCGGGAATGGAACCTGGTGGAGGCGCTCGCGCTGCGCTTCGATCACACGGTCCCCAAGGCCCAGGTGGAATTGCTGGTGCAGGGGATTCACGGCGCCCCCACGAGCAACGCCCTGGAAGTGCATCTGTCCAACGTGCGGCGCAAGCTCGGGCGGCAGATCATCCGCACGATTCGCGGGGTCGGCTACCGCCTGAATACCTGAGCCCGTCGTCTTCAGACTCGTAAGCGTGCCGCACACAAGATAGCAACCTTAAGACGTGCGACTGGCCAGAATCGCACCACTCGCAGAGCCCCATCACTCACCGATGGCGCCACCACTGTCGCAGCGTCCCCCCGGGGCATGAATGGCGACACCTTCTCACGCAGGTACCACCGAACCATGTTCAAGCCCTCTCCCGCTCTCGTTTTCGCCAATTTCATGCAGCTGCCGACCATCGTGCCGAAAGCGGTGTGGCGCGCGCTGCGCGTGGTGAGCATCGCCTCGGCCCTGGCTCTCGCCGTCATGCTGGCGCTGCGGCCCGCCACCGCGATGCCCTTGTTCTGGGGGCTGATCGTGCCGTCGCTCCCGCTCGTGTTCATGCTGGCACCCGGGCTGTGGCGCAACGTCTGCCCGCTGGCCGCCATCAACCAGATCCCCCGCAGGCTCGGCATCACGCGCGCACTCACGAGCCGCCGCCTGTCGCAGGGCGCGGCATTTCCGATCGGCATCGGCCTGCTGATCTGCGCGGTCGTCGCGCGCAAGCTGCTGTTCAACGGCAACGGCATGGCCACCGCCGGCCTGCTGGCGGCAGCCATGGGGGCGGCGCTCATCGGCGGCCTGCTGTTCAAGGGCAAGAGCGGCTGGTGCAGCAGCATCTGCCCCCTGCTGCCGGTGCAGCGGCTGTACGGCCAGACGCCGTTCATCCGCATCGCCAACACGCACTGCGAACCGTGCGTGGGCTGCGCCAAGAACTGCTACGACCTCAACCCCGGCGCGGCCTACCTGGCCGACCAGTACGACCCGAACCCGGCCTACCGCAACTTCCGCAGCTTCTTCGCGGGCGTCTTTCCGGGCCTGATCCTCGGCTACTACCTCGTGCCTTCGCCCGCCGAGATCGGCCCGGTCTCCACGGTCATGCAGATGCTGGTCTACATGGCCGCCAGCCTGACGCTCTTCAACCTGATCGAACTGCTGGGCAGCAAGACGCGCAACCTGTCACCGGTGCTCTTCGCGGCGGCCGCGTTCTCGCTGTACTACTGGTTCACCGCCCCGCTGGTCGTGAGCACCTTGAGCAACCTGAGCGGCATGGCCATCGCCCCCGAAGTCGTCGCCACGCTGCGCGGCCTGACGATCATCGCGAGCCTGACGTGGATCGCGCGGTCGCTGCATGTCGAGCGCCTGTTCCTTCGCCGTGAACTGCGCAAGGGTGTCCGGGACGGTTCCCGGCTGGCGCCGATCGTCATCGAGACGATGCGGCTGCACCGCGGCCCGAACGATGCCGCGCGCAAGGCGCCGGTTGCAGCCCCGCCGGAGAACGAGGCCGCTGCGGCCGCGCCGGCGGATGCGTCCCCGCAGCCGGCCGAACTCTGCATCGATCCCACCGGCACGAAGACCCCCATCCGCAAGGGCCAGACCCTGCTCGAAGCGCTCGAGGACTGCGGCGCCCCCATCAACGCCGGCTGTCGTTCCGGCGTGTGCGGCGCCGACCCGATCGCCGTCGTGGCGGGCGGCGAACGGCTCGCCCCCATCGGCAGCGACGAGCGGGCGACGCTGGCCCGGCTCGGCTGCGCCGACGGCACGCGCCTGGCCTGCATGGCGCGCATCCGCAATGCCGGGCCCATCCGCATCGACCTGAAGCGGGAGGCGACCCCGGCGGCGCGCGAGACACGCAAGCCCGAGGTCGTGCCCTTCGATGCGTCGATCCGCCGCGTCGTGATCGTGGGCAACGGCGTGGCCGGCCTGACCGCGGCCGACCATGTGCGACGTCGCCACCCCGACTGCGAGATCCACCTCATCGGCCGCGAGAACCACAACGCCTACAACCGGATGGCCATTGCCAAGCTGATCAGCATGCCGACAGGTGTCCAGGGCCTGCACCTGCTCCCCGAGCAGTGGTATGCCGAGCACCGTGTCACCGCGTGGCTCAACACGCATGTGTCGGGCGTCGACACGCAGCGTCGCGAGCTCACGCTGGCGACCCGGGAGACGCTGGGCTACGACAGGCTCATCCTGTGCTCGGGCAGTTCGGCGTGGGTCCCGCCGCTCGACGGCTACGGCATCGAAGGCAGCTTTGTGCTGCGCGATGCCGACGATGCGATGGCGATCCGCGACTACATGCAGCGCTTCCACGGCACCTGCGCGGTCGTGCTGGGCGCCGGCTTGCTCGGCCTGGAAGCGGCGCAGGCGCTGGCGCAGCTCGGGGCGCAGGTCCAGGTGCTGTCGAACAGCGGCCAGATCCTGGACCGGCAGATCGACACCCCGGCCAGCGCCTTGCTGGAAGCGCACCTGGCAACCCAGGGCATCCATGTCATGACCGGTGCCGACGCCGCCCGGCTGGAGCCGGGCAGCGAGGGCCGCGTGGCGCGGCTCGTGCTGAAGGACGGACGCCAGCTTCCCGCCGACGTGGTCGTGGTGTGCACCGGCGTGCGCGCCAACGTCGACATCGCGCAGTCGGCCGGCCTGGCGCTCGGCCGCGGCATCATCGTCGACGCGCAGATGCGCACCAGTGCCCCCCATGTCTACGCCGCGGGCGATGTGGCCGAGTTCGAAGGCCACTCGATCCCCCTGTGGGCCGTGGCGGCCGAGCAGGGAGAGATCGCGGCCGTCAATGCGCTGGGCGGCAAGCGCGTCTATCGCGGCCATGTGCCCGTGACCGCGCTGAAGGTCTCGGGCATCGACGTCCGCTCCGCGGGCTCCGTGCACGCCGCGCGGCCCGGCGAATTCGAGTTGACCCAGTCCGAGCCTGCGCAGGGCATCTATCGCAAGCTGGTGGTCGCCGAGGGCCGGCTTGTCGGCGCGGTGCTGGTCGGATCGCCGGACGAGGCGGACGAGGTCATTCCCGCCGTGCGCGAGCACGCGCCGGTCTCCGCGATGACCGCCTTGCTGGAGCGTGGGGACTGGCAGCAGCATTCGGTGGCATTGGCGGCCTAGCCCTACACGCAGCAGGGCAAGGCCCTGGACGAATGCCTGCAGCTGTTCGGCGACTGGGGCTACATGGTCGAGTACCCGATCGCGCGCATGTATGCCGACGCGCGCGTGCAGCGCATCTATGGCGGCACCAGCGAGATCATGAAGGACCTGATCGCGCGCAAGCTGGGCGCATGAAAGCACCCCGTCGAGGGTGCCCGCGACCACGGAACGACAACGCGCCCTCGCCGGTCGACATACGGCCCGCCTCCGGCTGAGCCAGAGGGTATTCCCCGAGCCGGTGTCGGCGAATCTGTCGGCTGGTTGACGGAATCGATGGCCGCTGTTTCCTAGCATGGAGACGCAGTCCCACCCCCTGTCGCAACGGGGGACGCGCCCAGAGGCGCGGGGCCTGCGCGACCCATTCCCAAGGAGACACTTCCGTGAACAGGACATTGCTGCGGCCGGCACTCACCGCGCTGGCCCTTCTCGCCCTCGCCGGCACGGCCACGGCGCAGGACGGCGCCGGCTACCCGGGCAAGACGGTGACCATCGTCGTGCCCACGCCGCCCGCCGGCGGCACCGACCTCATCGCGCGGCTGTTCGCCGACGTGCTGGGCAAGGCCTTCAAGCAGAGCGTGATCGTCGACAACCGCGCCGGCGCCAACGGCATCCTGGGCGTCGACTTCGTCGCCAAGGGGCCGGCCGACGGCACGCGCGTGCTGTTCACCTACGCCGCCACGATGGTGATCAACCCGGCGCTCTACAAGAAGCTGCCCTACGAGCCGCTCAAGGACTTCGCGCCCGTCGCGCAGGTGGGCCGCGGCGGCAACCTGCTGCTGGTGCGCAAGGACCTGCCGCCGAACACGCTCAAGGACTTCGTCGCCCACGCCAAGGCCCACCCCGACAAGCTGAACTACTGCTCGTGGGGCAACGGCTCGGGCGGGCACCTCACGATGGAAAGCCTGAAGAAACAGGCCGGCATCTCGCTGCTGCACGTGCCCTACAAGGGCAGCAGCCCCTGCGTGCAGGACCTCATGGGCGGCCAGGTGGACGCCGGCTTCGCCGACATCTCCTCCACCATCGAGGTCGTGAAGGCCGGCCGGGTCAAGGCCCTGGCCTACAGCGGCCCCGACCGCCTGCCGATGCTGCCCGACGTGCCCACGATGACGCAGGCCGGGTTCCCGTTCAAGAACTACACCTGGTACGGCTTCTTCGTGCCGGCCAAGACACCGCCCGCCATCGTCAAGCGCCTGAACGAAGAGATCTACCGCGCGCTGCAGGACCCGGCCGTGACCCAGCGCCTGCGCGAACTCAACTTCACCGACCTGCCGCGCCCCACGCCGGAGCAGTTCAAGGAGGTCCTGCGCCAGGACCTGCAGGACTGGAGCGCCCTGGTCAAGTCCATCGGCGTCACGCTGGACTGACACCCGATCCACCACGACGCCGGGGCCCTGCCTCCGCGCGTCCCGGAGAACCCCCATGACACAAGAAAAAACCACCCCGTCCGCGCCCCTCGGCGGTTTCAACACCCTGCCCGGCCAGGGCAGCCACCTGCCCTTCGATGCGCCGCCCAGCGCCAGCATCGCGGGGCGCAAGCTGTCGGAGTCCACGCACGAACGGCGCAAGGCGGTGCCGCACTTGCGCGACGACGCACCGAACGTGCTGATCGTGATGCTCGACGACGCCGGCTTCGCGCACCCCGACACCTTCGGCGGCGAGATCCACACGCCCACGCTGACGCGGCTGGCCGGCAGCGGTATCACCTACAACGCCTTCCACAACTGCGGCGTGTGCTCGCCCACGCGCGCGTCGCTGCTGACGGGGCGCAACGCGCACCGCGTGGGCTACGGCCACATCTCCGAATACGCCACCGACTGGGACGGCTACGTGGGCGTCATTCCCAAGAGCGCCGGCACGATGGCCGAGGTGCTCGGGGCCTGGGGCTACAACACGGCCGCGTTCGGCAAGTGGCACAACACGCCGGCCAACCTGACCACGCAGATGGGCCCCTTCGACCGCTGGCCCACCGGCCACGGCTTCAACCACTTCTACGGCTTCCTGGGCGGCGAGAGCTCGCAGTACGAGCCGCGCCTGGTCGAGAACACCACGCTCATCGAGCCACCGCGCGACGAGGGCTACCACCTGAGCGAGGACATGGCCGACAAGGCCTGCGGCTGGCTGCGCCGCCACCGCGCCATCACGCCCGACAAGCCCTTCCTGATGTACTGGGCACCCGGCGCGGTGCACGGCCCGCACCACGTCTTCAAGGAATGGACCGACAAGTACAAGGGCAAGTTCGACGACGGCTGGGACGCCTACCGCGAACGCGCCTTCGCGCGCCAGAAGGCGATGGGCTGGATCCCCGAGACGGCCGAGCTCACGCCCCGGCCCGAGACGCTCGCCAGCTGGGACAGCATTCCCGAGGCCGAGCGCCCGTTCCAGCGCCGGCTGATGGAGGTCTACGCGGGCTTCCTGGAGCACACCGATGCGCAGATCGGCAAGGTCATCGACGAGCTGGAGCAGCTCGGGCTGCGCGACAACACGCTGGTGTTCTTCGTGTTCAGCGACAACGGCGGCAGCGCCGAAGGACAGAACGGCACCGTGGTCGAGCTGCTGGCGCAGAACCGCATCTCCACAAAAATATCGCAGCACCTCGAACTGCTGGAAGGCCTGGGCGGTCTCGACGTACTGGGCGGACGCAAGACCGACAACATGTACCACGCCGGCTGGGCCTGGGCCGGCTCCACGCCGTTCCAGAGCACCAAGCTGATCGCCGCGCACTTCGGCGGCACGCGCACGCCGCTGGTCGTGTCGTGGCCGCGCGGCATCCGGCCCGACACCACGCCGCGCTCGCAGTTCCACCACGTCAACGACATCGCGCCCACGCTCTACGACATCCTGGGCATCACGCCGCCGGTCGAGCTCAACGGCGTGCGGCAGGATTCGCTGGACGGCATCTCGATGGCCTACACCTTCGCCCATCCGCAGGCCGAGGGCCGCAAGGGCGTGCAGTACTTCGAGGTGGCGGGCAGCCGCATGGTGCACCACGACGGCTGGACCGCGGGCGTCTTCGGCCCGCGCATTCCCTGGGTCGCGGGCGCCGCGCCCGGGCTGGCCAGCTGGGACCCGGACAACGACGTCTGGGAGCTGTACCACGTCGCGAAGGACTACGCGCAAGCGCACGACCTGGCGCAGGCGCAGCCGGCCAAGCTGGCGCAGATGAAGGAGATGTTCGCGGTGCAGGCGGGCATCAACCACGTCTATCCGCTGGGCGCGATCTACCACCTGACACTGAAGCCGCAGCACCGCATCGCGCCCCGGCATACCTCGTGGCACTTCAGCGGCGACATCACGCGCATCCCGGAGAACTGCGCGCCCAACATCAAGACGCGCAGCCACACCGCCACCGTCGATGCCACGCTGGGCGAGCGCGCGAGCGGCGTGCTGTTCGCGCTGGGAGGCTTCAACGGCGGCATCTGCCTGTACCTGGACGACAGTCACCTGGCCTACGAATACAACATGCTCGGCATGTACCGCTTCAAGGCGCGCTCGCCCGCGCGCATCGCCGCCGGACGCCGTGCGATCGACATCGAGTTCACGATGAGCGACGGCACGGCGCCCCAGCGGCCCGCGCGCGCCGTGCTGCGCGTCGATGGCGTGCAGGTGGCGACGTGCGACATCGGGGTCACCGTGACGGCCATCTTCTCGGCCTGCGAGACCTTCGACGTCGGCTGCGACCTGGGCTCGCCGGTGGCGGCCGAGTACTTCGAGCGTGCGCCGTTCGGCTTCGACGGGCGCATCCACGACGTCTGGCTGCGCTATGCGGAGGCCCAGTCGTGAGCACGTTCATCACTGAAGCAGACGCCTACGCCATCGGCATCGAGGCCTACACCTATGCCTATCCGATGGTGGTGATGGAGCTGACGCGCCGCGTGGCCACCAACGTCGCGCAGCCCGACGGCGCACGCGTGCGCGGGCCGATGAACCGCTTCGTGCACGTGCCCACCTACCCCGACGCCGGTTTCAAGGACGTGGTGCGTCCCAACGCCGACACGCTGTACTCCAACATCTGGTACGACGTCGGCGAAGAGCCGCTGGTGCTGACGCTGCCGGACATGGGCGAGCGCTACCACGTCATTCCGTTCTACGACCTGTGGACCGACGTGTTCGCCACGCTGGGCACGCGCACCAACGGCAACGGCGGCGGCCACTTCGCGCTCGTCGGCCCACGCTGGAAAGGCACGCTGCCCGAGGGCGTGCGCGCCATCGTGAGCCCGACGGACGTGGGCTGGATCGTCGGGCGCATCCAGACCAACGGCGCGGCCGACTACGCCCACGTGCACACGCTGCAGGCCGGCTTCGAGGCCGTGCCGCTGTCGGCCTGGGGCAAGCCCCATGACCCACCCGCCGGCCACGTCGATGCAGCGATGGACATGCGCCCGCCCGTCGAGCAGGTGGCCGCGCTCGGCGCCGGCGACTTCTTCGCGCTCTTCGCCGAACTGCTCCAGCGCAACCCGCCGCATGCCACCGACGGTGCGCTGCTGCTGCGCATGGCGCGCATCGGCCTGGTCCCCGGCCGCGGCTTCGCACTGGCCGAAGCACCCGAGGCGGTGCAACGCGCCCTCGAGCGTGCCGCGCCCGATGCCTACCGGCGCATGCTCGAGCGCGCACCGGCGATGCGCATGGTGCGCAACGGCTGGAGCCTCGGCAGCAATGTGGGCGTCTACGGCAACGACTACCTGGCGCGCGCCTTCGTCGCCTACGCCGGCCTGGGCGCCCTGCCGCGCGAAGAGGCGATGTACCCGCGCTCGGTCTGCGACAGCGAGGGCCAGCCGCTGTCGGGCACCGCGCGCTACGTGCTGCACTTCGATGCGCACGAGCTGCCGCCGGCCGATGCGTTCTGGTCGCTGACGCTGTACGGCCCCGACCAGTTCTTCGTCGACAACGCGCTGAACCGCTACGCCATCGGCGACCGCGACGCGCTCGCCTTCAACGCCGACGGTTCGCTGGACCTGCACATCCAGCACGCGTCGCCGGGCACGGCCAAGGCCCCGAACTGGCTGCCCGCGCCCGCCGGCCCCTTCAGCATGAACCTGCGCCTGTACGTGCCGCAGGCGCCGGTGCTCGACGGGCGCTGGGCACCGCCTGCGCTGAAGCGCCTGCCCTGACCGAACCGACCGCATCGACAGCACCGTCCCCCACCCGAAAGGCACTCACCTTCATGAACCGTTTCAGCTACCGCGCACTGCGCGCGCCCGGCCTGTGCATCGTCGGGCTCCACCTGGCGGCCGGCGCCGCCCTGGCGCAGGCCGACTACCCGAGCAAGCCGATCCGCATCATCGTCCAGTACCAGGCCGGCGGCTCGGCCGACGCGCTCGCGCGGCTGGTGGGCGACGGGCTCGCCAAGCGGCTGAAGCAGCCCGTGCTGGTGGAGAACCGCAGCGGCGCCGGCGGCATCATCGGCACCGACTACGTGGCCAAGAGCGCGCCCGACGGCTACACCGTGCTGCTGTCGGTGCCGGGCCCGATCGCCGCGAACCTGGCGCTGTACAAGAAGCTGCCCTACGACCCGCGCACCGACCTGCGCCACGTGTCGGACATCGCGAGCACGCGCACGATCATGGTCGTGCACCCCTCGGTGCCGGCGCAGGATTTCAAGGGCCTCGTCGAGGCCGTGCGCAAGGCGCCCGGCAAGTACGCAATGGGCTCCTGGGGCCCCGGCGTGCAGCCGCACCAGATGCAGGTCTTCATGGACAAGACCTACGGCACCCAGACGCTGCATGCGGCCTACAAGGGCGAAAGCCCGATGGCGGTCGACCTGCTCAGCGGCGTGATCCAGATGACCGTGGGCTCCATCAGCACCTTCCAGCCCTACGTCGCGGCCGGCAAGCTGCGCGCCATCGCCGTGTCGGGCGCGCAGCGCGCCAAGGCGGCGCCCACGGTACCGACCTTCGCCGAGCAGGGCTACAAGGACGACATGTTCATGCTCATGGCGCCGACCTCGCTGCTGGTGCCGGCCAAGACACCCGACGCCATCGTCGAGAAGCTCAGCCGCGAAGTCGCAGCCGTGGTGAAGCAGCCCGAGGTGCAGCGCCGCATCGAGGACATGGGCGCCGAGCCCATCGGCAACACGCCGGCCGAAGCCTCGGCGGCGTACAAGGCGTTCCTGCCCGTGTCGCTGAAGCTCACGCGGGCCACGGGCGTCACGCTGGACTGATTGCGCCGCCGGCCGAGACCCGTGCATCACCCGCCTCCCGATTTCGAACCCCGGGTGTACACCCCGCAGCGCATCGCCGCGGTCGTCGCCACGCTGGCCTCGGACGGCATCCCCGCCGCACAGGCCCTGGCCGGCAGCGAGCTCGACGAGGCCGCGCTGCGCGAGCCCGGCACGCGCGTGTCGTATGCGCAGACGGTCACCGTGGTGCGCAATGCGCTCGCGCTGGCACGCAACCCCACGGTGGCGCTGCGCGCCGGCGCGCGCATGCACCTCACGGCCTACGGCATGTGGGGCTACGCGCTGCAGAGCAGCCCCACCTTCAGCGCACTGATCGAGTTCGCCATCACCTACCGCCGCACCATCGGGCCGCTGGCCGACATGCACCACGACCCCGTGCGCGCGCCCGGCACCTGCAGCTTCGAGGTGCTGGTGTCGCCCGACCCGCGCGATCCGCTTTACCGCTTTGCGCTGGCCTTCACCTTCGCGGCCCACCTGACGCTGGCGCGCGACCTGTACGGCGATGGCTTCGGCTTCACGGGCCTGCGCCTGGCCTGCCCCACGCCCGAACACGGTGCGGGCGTCTGGGAGGCGTGGTTCCAGTGCCCCGTGCGGTTCGGCCAGCCCGACAACGCACTGCAGTTCGACGAGGCCTGGTGCACGCGCGCGCCGCGCCTGCACGATCCGCTCACGCACGCCATGGCCAGCGAGAGCTGCCAGCAGTTCGTGGCCGGACTCGCGCATGCCGGCGGCATCGCCGCGGCGGTGCGCCGCAAGTTGGTGGAGCAGATGCCGTGGCGCTTTCCGAGCATCGAGTCGATGGCCCGCACGCTCGCGCTGGAGCCGCGCACGCTGCGGCGGCGGCTCGCCACGCATGGCACCACGTACCGATCGATCCTCAACGAGGTGCGCCTGCGGCTGGCCATCGAGTACCTGCGCAAGACCCGCATGACCACCGAGGAGATCGCGGAGCGTCTGGGCTACAGCGAGGCCGCGAACTTCCGGCATGCCTTCGTGCGCTGGACCGGCACCAGCCCGCACGCCTACCGCCTGGCCTGCGCGCCGTGCTGAGGCCTCGGCTCAGTCTTCCGCGGCGATGCGGTGCAGCCGGGGCAGGTCGACCACGGTGACCAGGCGGTAGCCCTCGTTGCAGCCGAGCACGCCCTCGTCCTTGAACTGCGCCAGTTCCTTGCCGACGGTCTGGCGCGACACGCCCAGCATGTTCGCCAGGTCGGTCTGCGACACGCGCAGCTCGGTGTCGCACGGCGCGCCGCTCGCGTCCCCGTAGCGATACACCATGTTGAGCAGCGTGATCGCCGTGCGCCGGCGCACCGAGCCCAGCACCTGGTCCTGCAGGATCTCGGCGCTCATGCGATAGCGCCGCAGCATGGTCTGGGCGATGCTGCGCCACAGCACCGGCTCCGCATCGAGGATGCGCCGCATGGCGGCACCGGGGATGTGGATGATGTGCGAATCGGCGCGCGCATCGAAGGCGAAGATGGGCTGCATGTCGTCGATGAGATGCACCATGCGCGTGATCTGGCCGGCCCCGAGCACCGAGAGGATGTACTTGTCGCCGGCCGCGTTGGTGGCCGCGATCTCGATCGAGCCCGACACGATCACGAACACCTCCCGCTGGTGGTTGCCGCGGCTCACGAGCGGCGTGCGGCGCCGGTAGTGCCTGGCGCGCGCGGCGTTCGCCAACTCGCGCAGCCGGTCTTTCGGCCAATCGAGAAACACCGCGCACGTGCTCAGCCCGTGCTCGATTTCTTCCCTTGTGCTCTGCGATACGGGTTGCGGGTATTCCATGGGATGACTCAGCAAAAACTGTTGCCTGGTTGACGGATTCGAAGAGCAGCGATTCCTATCATAGGACTGGCCAATCAAAGAACAACGAGGAACTCCCTAAGTGAGACATGCACGCTCCCTGCCTGCACGCCTGCAGCTGTTTTGCAGCACCGCGGCACGTTCGTTGATCCGGCTTCTTGCGTCGCCCATGCGACGCGATGCGCGAACGACGAGACCCCTGCGCAGCATGCGCGGCTCGCGCGACGCGATGCGAATGCCGTGATGCGCGGCCACACGCCCTGCGCGCGCGGCTAGAAGCCGCCCCCCTTTTTCCCGAAGTCCCCGAAGGGCATCCGCCCTTCGGAACACCCGAGCCCTGGAACGCAGCGATGCGCACCAGCGGACTCGTTCATCCCTGAAGAAGCAAGCAAAGCAAGACCTGCCATGAAACATCACTCCCTCGCCGCACTGGCCCTTCTCGCTACTGCCGGCACTGCATCGGCGCAATCCTCCGTCACGGTGTTCGGCATCGTCGACGTCGGCATCAGCCGCTACACGTCCAAGAGCACGTACCACAGCCCCAACCCCTTCGCGCTGCCACCGGCGAACGCCGCGGGCGGCAGTGCCAAGACGAGCCAGACCGCGCTGTCGAACTCGGGCTATGCGGGCAGCCGCGTCGGCTTTCGCGGCACGGAGGACCTCGGTGGTGGCCTGGCGGCGAGCTTCTGGCTGGAGTCGGGCATCACCAACGACGACGGCGCCAAGGGCATCACCAACTTCAACCGCCGCTCGACGATGAGCCTGTCGGGCCCGTTCGGCGAACTGCGCCTGGGCCGCGACTACGCCGCGACCTTCTGGAACGACACCGTCTTCGATCCCTTCGGCACCAACGGCGTGGGCACCAACCTCATTGCCAACATCAACAGCCGCATCGCCGCCATTGCCGGCCCCGGCTCCGTCGTGGCCGCGACCGACAACTACATCCGCACCGGCAACTCGATCGGCTACTTCCTGCCGCCGAACCTGGGCGGCGCCTACGGCCAGCTGCAATACACGCTGCACGAGAACACCAAGCGCAGCGACCAACCCGGCACGCCGTCGGCCAAGGGCCGCTACGTGGGCGGCCGCCTGGGCTATGCCAGCGGGCCGCTCGACATGGCCATCGCCTACGGCCAGAGCACGGCCGCCGACAGCACCACGCTCAACGCGCTGGGCATCGCGACCGCCACGCAGGAGCGCAAGATCAACGCGCTGAACCTGGGCGCGTCGTACAACTTCGGCCCCGCCAAGCTGTTCGCCGAGGTCTCGCGCGTGCAGGACAAGAACGAGACGGGCACGCTGCAGAACCTGCCGGGCCTGACGGTTCCGTTCATGAACACCACGACGCGCAAGGACAAGTACAACGGCTACATGCTGGGCGTGACCGTGCCCGTGGGCCCGGGCCTCATCCGCGCGTCGTACGCGTCGGTGAAGTACAAGAACGGCGCGCCCGCTGCCACCGACCTCAACAGCCTGCTGTGGGGCCTGAACGGCAACCGCGACACCACGGCCAACCAGATCTCGCTGGGCTACGTGCACAACCTGTCCAAGCGCACCGCGCTGTACGCCTCGGTGTCGCGCATCCGCATCAAGGACGGCTGGAACAACCCCGGCGTGATGGGCGCCATCACCGGCGGCTCGGCCGCCTACCTCACGGGCGGCACCGCGCAGGCCGCGGGCTGGGCGCCGCGCTCGTCGATGGGCTACGACTTCGGCATCCGCCACGCGTTCTGAGCGCCTGCGAAAGGAGGTACCCATGGCTTTGAAACACCTGTCGCCGCTGTTCATCGCAGCCCTGCTCGCGGGCGGCTGCGCCACGTCGCCCGCGCCGACCACCTCGGCCGCCGACGTCGGCGAAACACGCCCGGGGTCGGGCTATCTCAAGGGCTACCTGGCCTCGGCCGAGATGCCCGACAGCCTGGCGCTGCTGCCGCCGCCGCCCGAGGCGAACTCGGCCGCGCTGGCGGCCGACGTCGCCGCGTTCCGCAGCCTCACCGCGCTGCAGGGTTCGCCGCGCGGCGCGCTCGCGGTGCGCGATGCCAACCTGCGCTTTCCGGAGGCGGCCTCCACCTTCTCCTGCGCGCTGGGCGTGCGCATCTCCGAGCAGCAGACGCCGCACCTCAACATGCTGCTGCGGCGCACGCTGGCCGATGCCGGCGGCGCCACCTACAAGGCCAAGGAGAAGTACCAGCGCACGCGGCCCTTCGTGGCACTGAAGGCCGCCAGCTGCACGCCGAAGGAAGAGGCGCACCTGGCCAAGGACGGCTCCTACCCCTCCGGACACTCGGCGCTGGGGTGGGCCTGGGCCCTGGTGCTGACGGAGCTCGCGCCGGAGCGCGCGGATGCGCTGCTGCAGCGCGGCCGCGCCTTCGCGCAAAGCCGCGGCATCTGCGGCGTGCACTGGCGCAGCGACATCGAAGCGGGACGCCTGATCGGCGCGGCGACCGTGGGCCGGCTGCATGCCAACCCGGTGTTCACGGCGCAGATGAGCGCGGCGAAGCACGAGATCGCGCAGGCACGCAGCCGCCCGGACAGCGCTCCGCCCGCGGCCGACTGCGCGGCCGAGGCGAATGCGATCGCGGGCTCCGCGGTGCTGACGCCCTGAGCACGCGCCCCCTCGACCACCTCGCCCACGGCCAGCGTGTGTGCGGGTTGTCGAGGGGAACGCTGCGTGTGCGAAGCGGGTAGCCTCGCCAACTCCAACCACTCCAAGGAGACCTCGCATGCGCCATCGTTCCGTTCTGTCATGGGGTGCCGCGGCCTCGGCGGTCGCACTCCTCGCTGCATGCGGCGCCATGTCTTCGGGCAAGGACGCCAACCCGATGAGCTTCTTCATCACGAGTGCCAACCCTGGCAAGGGCGGCGACCTCGGCGGCCTGGCTGGCGCCGACCGCCAGTGCCAGGCGCTGGCCGCGAGCGCCGGTGCGGGGGGCAAGACCTGGCGCGCCTACCTGAGCGCCACCGAAGCGGGCGGCCAGCCGGCCGTCAACGCACGCGACCGCATCGGCGCCGGGCCGTGGCGCAACGCCAAGGGCGTGGTCGTGGCCACCAGCGTGGCCGACCTGCACAGCGCGAACGCCAAGCTCGGCAAGGACACCTCGCTGACCGAAAAGGGCGAGGTGGTCTCGGGCTTCGGCGATCCGGTCAACCGGCACGACATCCTCACCGGCTCGCGCCCCGACGGCACGCTCGCGCCGGCCGCCGCCGGCAAGGACACCACCTGCGGCAACTGGACGCGCAGCGTCGACGGCTCGGCCATCGTCGGCCACCACGACAAGAAGGGCACCAACCCCGACCCGGTCGCCAACGCCTCGTGGAACGCCTCGCACGGCACGCGGGGCTGCAGCGTCGACCAGCTCAAGCAAAGCGGCAGTGCCGGCCTGATGTACTGCTTCGCCGTGAACTGAGCCCGCAGGGCGGCGCCCCGGCCCGTGTGTCGATCCACGGGCGGGCGCGCTGCGATGTGCCACAGACGACCCATCGGAGGATTTCATGATCCAAGCCACCCAGCCCCTGCGTGCAGCGCCGCGGCGCCTGCTTCTTTGCCTGGGTGCCGCGGCACTCGGCCTGGGCGCCTTCGGGGCAAGCCCCGCGTGGGCACAGACGGCCTGGCCCAGCAAATCGATCACGCTGCTGATCGGCTTCCCGCCCGGCGGGCAGACCGACTTCGCCGGCCGCGTGTTGACGAACGGCATGCAGGGCGCGCTCGGCCAGCCCGTGGTCATCGACAACAAGGCCGGCGTGAACGGCAACATCGCGTCGGTTGAACTGATGAAGGCGCCACCGGACGGTCACAAGCTGCTGGTGGGCAACGGCTCGATGACGATCATGCCGCACGTGTACACCAAGCTCGGCATCGTCGATCCGCAAAAGATGACACCCATCGGCATCATGCTGCAGTCGCCGCTGGTGCTGGTGGTGCCCGCCACGTCGCCGATCAAGACCTACGCGCAGTTCGCCGAAGAGGTGAAGTCGCGTGCCAAGAGCGGCAAGGGCATCGACTACGGAACGGGGGGCGCAGGCTCGCTGATCCACGTCACCATGGAACTGCTGCGCGAGCGCCTGGGCAACCCGGCGATGAACCATGTGCCCTACAAGGGCAGCAGCCCGGCGATGGTCGACCTGATGGCCGGGCGCCTCGACGCCATGTTCGACGCGACCTCCGTCGTCGCGCCGTTCGTGAAGTCGGGTCAGCTGCGGCCCCTGCTGGTGACCAGCGACAAGCGTTCGCCGATGCTGCCGAATGTGCCCACCGCCGCGGAAAGCGGCATCAAGGACTTCAGCATCATCTCCTTCATCGGCCTGTACGGGCCGCCCGGGTTGAGTCCCGAGGTCGTGAAGAAGGCCAACAGCGCGATGAACGCGGCACTGAAGGAGCCGACCGTGGTCAAGAGCATCGTCGATCGCGGGGACGAGCCCGGTGGCGGCTCGCCCGAGCAGCTCGGCGCGATGACCCGCGACCAGTACAAGATGTGGGGCGCCGTCGTGAAGGCAAACAACATCACGGCCGATTGAGCTTCGGCCCCGCGCCGCGCATCAGGCGCTGAGCACCTCGCGCAGGTGCTCGACAAAGGCGCGCGCCGCATCGGGCAGGCGCCGCCCCGCCATGCTCTGCACCTCGAAATGCCGCTCGTTCATCTCGCGGTCGCGCAAGGCACGCGCCACGATCGTGCCGTTCTCGAGCTGCTGGCGCAGCGCGAGCTCGCCGCAGAAGGTCACGGCCTGGCCGTGCGCCGCGTAGTGCACCAGCGGGTAGAGGTGGTCGCTGGTCAGTGCCGCCTCGAGCGGCAGGCGCTGGCGGGCGCAGCTGATGTTGAGCAGCTGGCGCAGTGTCGACGTGGGCGCCGGCAGCGCGAGCGGGTAGTGGACCACCTGCGCCAGCGACACCTGCCGCCGCTCGGCCAGCGGATGCGAAGGCGCCATCACGGCGCACACGGGCGAGGGGTGCCGGATCTCGACGTCCAGGCCGTGCTCCGAACCCAGGCTCACCGTCACGCCGAGGTCGACCAGGCCTTCGCGCACGCGGCGCGCCACCTCGCGCTGCACGCACATGTCGAGCGAGAAGCGGATGCCGGGACAGCGCGCCTGGAACCCAGCCACCAGGGCCGGCAGGAACTCGTAGGCAAAGCCCTCGGTCGCGGCCACGCGCACCTCGCCCTTGCGCAGGCCGCGCAACGCGAGGATGTCGTCGGTCACGCGCTCGATGTCGAGCCAGGCCCGGCGCGCGTGCGCCGCCAGCAGCTCGCCGGCTGAGTTCAGCGCCATGCCGCGGGCGCGGCGCTCGAACAGGAGGGTGTCGAGCTCGCGCTCGATGCGGCCGATCTGGCGGCTCACGGCCGACGGCGCCACGTTCAGCCGCACGGCCGCCTCGGTGACCGAGCCGACGCGCGCCACCTCCAGGAAGTAGCGCATCGACTCCTCCTGGAGCACGCGCTGGTTGATCGGGCGTTCGGTGCGCGCCCCGCTGCGGGCGGGGGCGGGAGACTTGGAAGTGGGAGATTTCATCGGCGTGGTCTGCGTTGCGCCTGCAGCAACGCAACCTTCCAATCATTGTGCTTGCTACACCGCAGGGCGTGCCCCAGCATTTCCCCTCCCCCTCTTCTCTTCGCTCTACGGAAGGACCCTGTCAATGAACGCTCCCCGTTCGCAAGCGCCGCATCGGCGCTGGTGCTGTGCTGTCCTCGCAAGCCTGGCCGCCTGCCTCGGCACGGCCCTGCCCGCGATGGCACAGGCGCAGGCTCAATTGGCCTACCCGACGCGCCCCGTCACGCTGGTGGTTCCGTACCCGCCCGGCGGCAGCGCGGACACGGTGGGACGCCTGGTCGGCCAGCGCCTGTCGGAAGAGCTGGGGCAGCCGGTGCTCATCGACAACCGCCCCGGTGCCGGCACGGCGGTCGGCGCCGCGTTCGTGGCCAAGGCATCGCCCGACGGCTACACGCTGCTGCTCGGCTCGGGCTCGACCCTCACGATGAACCCGGCCATCCGCCCGAACCTGCCCTACGACGCCCTGGGCAGCTTCGAGCCGGTCGCGATCGTCGCGCGCATTCCGCTGATCCTGCTGGCCAACAAGAACGTGCCCATCGGCAACGTCAAGGAGTTCGCCAGCGCGGTGCGCGCGGCGCCGGACAAGTACTCGTACGCATCCTTCGGCACGGGCACGTCCTCGCACTTCACCGGCGAGATCATCCTGCAGGCGGTGGGCGCGAAGATCATGCACGTGCCCTACCGGGGCAGCGCACCGGCCATGACGGACCTGATCGGCGGCCAGGTGCCGTTCTCGGTGGACACCGTCACCGCCGCCATTCCGCAGCTCAAGGGCGGCAAGGTCAAGGCGATCGCCGTGACCACCCGGCAGCGCTCCTCGCAGCTGCCGCAGGTCCCGACCTTCGCCGAGGCGGGCTACCCCGAGGTCGATGCCGACACCTGGATCATGGTCGTCGCGCCGAAGGGCACCCCCGCGCCGGTGCGCGAGCGGCTGGAGAAGACACTCGCCAAGATCGTCGCCACGCCCCAGGCCCAGGCGGCCCTGCAGGCCCAGGGCGCGGAGCCGGCCTTCGCCGGCGCCGCCGCCTCGCTCGCGCAGATCGAACGCGAACTGCCACTCATGCGCGCCGTCGCCCGGCGCGCCAACATCCAGGCCGACTGAGTGCGGCACATTCCGAAAGCCATGACCCAAGCTTCCTCTTCTTCCTCCTCCGAGCTCGTCGAACTCTCCGCCGTGGAACTGCGACGGCTGATCGGCACGCGCGCCCTTTCGCCGGTCGAGCTGCTCGAGGCCTGCATCGCGCGCATCGAGCAGCTCAACCCCTTCGTCAACGCCGTGACCGCCACCTGCTACGAGCGCGCCCGCGCCGAGGCCCGCGCCGCGGAGCGGGCCGTGAAGAGCGGCGAGCCGCTGGGCCTGCTGCACGGCCTGCCACTGGGCGTGAAGGACCTCGAGCCGACGGCGGGACTGCTGTCCACCATGGGTACGCCCGCCTTGCGCAACCATGTGCCGTCGAACGACATCGAGCTGGTGCGCCGCCTGCGCGCCGCCGGCGCGATCGTGGTGGGCAAGACCAACGTGCCCGAGATGGGCGCCGGCGCCAACAGCCGCAATCCGGTCTGGGGGGCCACGGGCAATCCCTTCGACCCCAACCTCAACGCCGGCGGTTCTTCGGGCGGTTCGGCCGCGGCCCTGGCGCTGGACATGCTGCCGGTGTGCACCGGCTCGGACACCGGCGGCTCGCTGCGCATCCCGGCCGCCAAGTGCGGCGTGGTGGGCCTGCGGCCGTCGCCGGGCATCGTGCCCAGCGTGCGCAAAAGCCTGGGCTGGTCGCCGATCTCGGTGGTCGGTCCGATGGGACGCGATGTGGCCGACGCCTGCCTCCAGCTCGCGGCCACGGCGGGCCCGCATCCGGGCGATCCCTTGAGCTATCCGCTGGAGGCGTCGGCCTTTGCGCGGCCGGCGCCGCTGGACCTGTCGCGCCTGCGCGTGGCCTGGACCACCGACTTCGGCCTGTGCGATGTCGACCCGTCGATCCGCCGGACGATGCACGATCGCATGGCCGCCATGCGCGGGCTCTTTGCGGCCTGCGACGAGGTGCGCTTCGACCTGGGCGAGGTGCACCGTTGCTTCGACGTGCTGCGCGCGGAAGCCTTCGTCGCCGGCATGCGCGAAGCCTACGAACGCGCCCCCGAGAGCCTGGGCCCGAACCCGCGCAGCAACTACGAGATGGGCGCGCGCATGAGCCTGCCGGACGCGGCCTGGGCGCAGACGGAACAGACGCGCATCCTCCAGCGCTTCCAGAAGGTGTTCGAGAACTACGACCTGGTGCTCTCGCCCACGACACCGGTCTCGCCCTTTGCCTGGACGCAGTCGCATGCGCTGCAGATCGACGGCCGCCCGCAGGAGAACTACTACCGCTGGCTCGCACTGACCTACGTCGTGACGCTGACCACCCACCCTGCGATCAGCCTGCCGTGCGGCACCGACGAGCGCGGCATGCCCTTCGGCCTGCAGGTGGTGGGGCGCTTTCGCGGCGACCTCGCGCTGCTGTCGGCTGCGCAGGCGATGGAGCAGGCCTTCGCCCCCGACCCGCGGCTGCGCCGGCCGCGGCCCGATCTCGCGCGCCTTCGCAAGGCCGAGCCGGCCCTCGACTCGATCGTGACCGCGCCGCCCGACGACCGGCACGCCAGCGTGCCCACCGACGGCGCCCCGGCGCCGGTGGTCTGAGGTCCGCGCCGCGTCAGGCGCTTCGCTTCAGCAAGGTGGCCAGAAGCGCCAGGGCCCCGGTCAGCTCGTCGAAGCCGGGGCCGCCCAGGCAGATCCGCAGGCCGCTCGCCTTGTCCTTCGGGTTCGCCATCAGGGTCTGCGGCGGGGTGAGCTTCACACCGGCTTGCGCCGCCGCGGCCACGATGCCCTCGGCCGCATCGCGTCGCATCGGCAGCCAGACGTTGTAGGCATCGGGATGCCAGACCAGTTCGCTGGCACCGAGCAACGAGACGGCCAGCCTGGAACGCCGCCGGGCCTCGTGGCGCAGATCGCGCTGGACCGAGGCGACCACGCCGGTGGCCAGCCATTCGTCGACCACCGCGCAGGAGAACGCTGACGGCGCCATGGGCACATCCTGCAGAAGCTCCTGCGCGGGGCCGCACAGCTCGGGCGGCAGTGCCAGCACGCCGACCTGCAACCCCGGCCCGAGCGACTTGGAGAGCCCGTTCACATGCAACGTGATGTCGGGCGCCAATGCGGCCAACTGGGGCAAGCCGTCAGAGGCCACTGCGTACACGCCGTCTTCGATGATCCAGGCGCCCGCTCGGCGGCACACCGCCACGATGGCCCGCCGTCGCTTCGCGCTCATCGTGGCCGTCGTCGGGTTGTGCAGCGTCGGGGTGAGGTAGACCGCCGTGCCACCGGCGGGCGCCACGCCGTCGAGCGCCTGTGCGAGCGCCTGCGGCACCATCCCTTCCGCGTCCATCTCGACGCCCTGGATGCGATACCCCTTGCGCCGGGCCAGCGCGAGGGCGCCGGGGTAGGTGATCCGCTCGGTGAGCAGCAATCCTTGCCGCCCGCACACCAGCTCGAAGGCCAGCGACAGCGCCTGGCGTGCGCTGCTGGTCAGGACCAGCTGGGACGGATCGACGGCCAGGCCGATCGTTTCGAGCCAACGCGCGAGAACGCGGCGATGTTCCACGTGCCCGCCGGGCGGCGCGTACAGGTTGAAGTGATCCGCGTCGATCTTGCGCGCGATGCCCGCCAGCGTGCGCGCCAGCACGCGCGCACCGAGCGCGGCCGGCGGCGCGTTCGACGACAGATCGACCTGCCGGTCGCCGTGCGCCTGATGGATCGCCACGAACGTCCCCCGGCCCTTGACGCTGCGCGTCAGGCCCCTGCGCTCCAGGATGGCATAGGCCTTCGTCACGGTGCCCAGGCCGATCTGCAGCGTCTTCGCCAGGTCCCGATGCGCAGGCAAACGATCGCCGCCCGCGAGCCGCCCCTCGACGATGTCGTCGGCCAGGGCCAGCACCACCCGCTCGGTGGCATTCGTGCCGTTGCTGGCCAGACGGGGCGTCCAGGAGGATCGAAGAAGCACGTGCGCGGCCTCGCAAATAAAAGTGTCATGTGACACTTTTTGAATATTCCAATAGTGTAACTTTCACTCCTCGGCCTCCGGAAGGCAGGCCGCCGAAGACACCCTTGGTTTTGGAGCACCCGCATGGCCGTCAGCCAGATCGCACTCGTCTACGGGACGTACCTCATCGCCACCGCCAGTCCGGGGCCGAGCAACATGGCCATCATGGGCACCGCGATGCGTGACGGCCGTCGCCCCGCGCTCGCGCTTGCGGCCGGCGTTGTCACGGGCTCGCTCTTCTGGGCGATCCTGGCGGCGACCGGCGTTTCCGCGGTCCTGACCGCGTATGCGCAGGCGCTTATCGTGCTCAAGATCGTTGGCGGCCTCTACCTGCTGTACCTGGCTTTTCGCGCGGGCCGGTCCGCCATGCGACCCGGCACCGACGCGGTGAAGAACAGCGCGGAACGCGGCGCATTGCGCTACCGCACCCTCTACCGCCAGGGCGTGCTCATGCACATCGGCAACCCGAAGGCGATCATGTCGTGGATCGCGATCATCTCGCTCGGTGTGCGCCAGGACGCACCCGCCGGTGGGTTGCCGGCGATCGTGGGCGGCTGCGTGCTTCTCGGCATCATGGTGTTCGGCGGCTACGCGATCGTCTTTTCGACCGCCTCGATGATCGCGCTGTATGCGAGGCTGCGACGCTGGATCGAAGGCGTGCTCTCGGCGGTGTTCGCGGCCGCGGGGCTCAAGCTGCTGGTCTCGCAGAATTGAATCCAATGAATCCCGGCGAAAGACCGAACGCATGAGCATCACCGTCCACATGGTCGACGTCTTCGGCGCCGGCCCGCTCTCGGGCAATCCGCTGGCGGTCGTCACCGGCGCCGACGCCCTCGCCACGCACGACATGCAGCAGCTGACGCGCTGGTTCAACCTCTCGGAAACCGCGTTTGTCTTCGCACCCACGCACCCGGAGGCGGACTACCGCGTGAGGATCTTCACCCTGGACCGGGAGATGCCCTTTGCAGGCCACCCCACGCTCGGCAGCTGCCACGCCTGGCTGTCAGGCCCGGGCGCGCCCCGGCAACAAGCCACGGTGATCACGCAGGAGTGCGGCGCAGGGCTGGTCCAGATTCGGCGCGACCAGGGACGGCTCGCGTTCGCCGCGCCGCCGCTGATCCGCTCGGGCGCGCCGACCCCGGTCGAACTCGACGATGCACGGCGGCTGCTGGGCATAGAAGCCGACGACATCGAGGACGCGGCCTGGATCGACAACGGCCCCGGCTGGCTAGGAATCCGGCTGGCGTCGGCCGAGAAGGTGCTGTCTCTGGAGCCGGCCCGACGCTGGCCCACCCGCATCGACGTCGGCGTGGTCGGCCCTCATGCCGAGGGCGGCGATGCAGCCTTCGAAGTGCGCGCCTTCTTCACCGACCATCTGGGCGCCATCGTCGAAGACCCCGTCACGGGCAGCCTCAATGCCTCGCTCGCGCAGTGGCTCTTCGCCACGGGCGTGGCACGGGGCGACTATGTCGCCGCGCAGGGCACACGCCTGGGTCGGCAGGGCCGCATCCACCTGACCCGCGACGACGCCGGCCAGGTCTGGGTCGGCGGCGACACGCGCACGCACGTCAAGGGCGAACTGGACGGCCTCTGATCCGTTCACGCAAGGCCTGCACAGACTTCACTCTGACTTCACCTGCGTTGCGCACACTACGTTTCGACAGCGGTTCGGCGCTGGTAGAGGCAAGGGGAAGAAAAAAATAGCTCAGGGAAACGCCTCGATGCCGACCGCTGTCACCTTTCATCGCCCATCGAGAAAGGCGCAGGCGCATTCATCGCAAGAAAGGGCCACGGGCCAAGGATTACCATCGGCCGGGCGCACGCCGCGCCTCCCACGCCCATGACCGTCGCCACCGCCCCTGTGCCCCCTGCCATCGCCCAAGAAATGCCCGCCCCCGACGGCCCGCTGTCGCGCGCGAGGCCGGGGCGCGAACGCATCATGGCGGCCATCCGCACGGCGGCGGTGACGGAGTTCAGCCTGCACGGCCTGAAGGGCACCTCCACCCAGGCCATCGCCGCGCGCGCCGGCCTCACCAAGCCCCAGCTGCACTACTACATCGCCGGCAAGGAAGAGCTCTACGAAGAACTGCTGATGCAGGTGCTGCATGCCTGGAAGGTGGTGTTCTCGTTCGAGGACGCCAGCGACCCGGCCACGGTGCTGGGCGACTACATCCGCAAGAAGCTCGACCACGCGTTCGACAACCCGGAGATCTCGCGCATCTTCACGCGCGAGGTGCTCGACGGCGGACGCAACCTCGACCGCTACTGGCCCAACGCGCAGGCGTGGACGCAGAAGAAGGTCGACATCATCAACGGCTGGATCGCGCGCGGGCAGATGCGTCCCCTCGATGCGCGCCTGCTGCTGATGCACATCTGGGCCATGACCCAGAGCTACGCCGACTACGCGATCCAGACGCGCGTGATGCTCGGCCTGCCGCCCGAGGCGCCGATCGACCGCGAACCGATCGCGCGGGAACTGGTGGCGTTCGTCCTGGGCGGCTGCGGCATCAAGGCCTGAGTTCCGCGCCGGCCTCGCTCAGCCCACGCGGGCCTCCCAGACCTGGCCCGTCGGGTCGGCCAATGCAAGCCGCATCATCTCGATGAAGCGGCGCAGGCGCGCCGGCTGGAAGCGCGTGTGCGGGTAGGTCAGGTAGACCGGCAGCGGCGCCACATGCCATTGCGGCACGAGCTGCACCAGCCGTCCGGCGGCGATGTCTTCGTTCAGCAGCCAGGCCGAGCCCAGGCAGGCGCCCAAGCCCATGCGCGCCGCGCTTTGCAGCGCATAGAGGCTGTCGGTGCTCATGCGTGGGCGGATCGGCACCCGCGCGATCTCGCCGGTCGGCCGGTGCGTGAGCAGCACCTCGTTGCGATAGAAGGTGCGCAGCGCGAGCCACGGCAGCTCGGCCAGTTCTGCTGCGTGCGCGGGCGGTGAGCGGCCCTCCAGCAGCGAGGGCGCGGCGACCACCACGCGCGGAACCTCCGAGACCTTGACCGCCACGGCCATCGCGTCGGTCATCTCGCCGACCTGGATCGCGCAGTCGACGCCTTCGGCAATGAAGTCGGGGCGGCGGTCGTTCAGCAGCCATTCGACGGACACGCGCGGATAGGCGCGCAGGTACTCGGCCAGCGGACCGACCAGCAGCAACTGGCCCAGCGCATGCGGCGCCACCACCCGCAGCGTGCCCTCGGGCTCGTCGCCGACGCCGCGCAGGTCGGCTTCGAAAGCGTGCCAGTCGGCGATCAGCTCTCGGGCGCGCTCGTAGCAGCGCTCGCCATCCTCCGTGAGCTTCATGGCGTGCGTGGAGCGGCGCAGCAGTCGCACGCCCAGCGAGCGCTCCAGCGCCTGCAGGCGACGGCTCACGGTGGGCTGGGTCGCGCCCATCTGGAGCGCGGCGGCCGACAGGCTGCCGGCCTCGACGATGTGAAGAAAGGTCTGCATCAGCTCGATGCGGTCGACGGCAGGTGAAGTTGACATGGCCTCTTTTATACGTTTGGCGTATGGGCATTGTGCGATCCACAGGACTACCAAGCCAAGCCCCCAGCGGGCACATTCCAACCCTTGCTTCGATAATCGAGGGTTAACACCATGTCTTCCATTCAAACCACGCATGCACCGGCCTCCGCGCCGGGGCACGGCCTGCCGACCTCGCTGATCCTGCTGCTGGCCGCCGGCGCGGGGCTGTCGGTGGCCTCGCTCTACTACGCCCAGCCGATGCTCGGGGTGCTGGGCGCCGACATCGGCGCCTCCACCCGTGCGGTGGGCTTCATTCCCACGCTCACGCAACTGGGCTACGCGCTGGGCATCCTGCTGCTGGCGCCGCTGGGCGACCGCGTCGACCGGCGTCGCATCGTGCTGATCAAGGCAGGGGCGCTGTGCGCCGCACTGCTGGTGGCCGGCGCGGCACCGTCGATCGGCGTGCTGCTCGCGGCCAGCCTCGCGATCGGGCTGGCGGCCACGATGGCGCAGGACCTCGTGCCCGCCGCCGCCACGCTGGCGCCGGACGCCACGCGCGGCAAGACGGTCGGCACGGTGATGACGGGACTGCTGCTGGGCATCCTGCTGTCGCGCGTGGTGAGCGGCTTCGTGGCCGAGCACTTCGGCTGGCGCGCGATGTTCATCGCGGCCGCGGCCAGCATCGCGCTCATCGGCGCCGCGGCCTGGCGCGGGCTGCCGCGTTTTCGGCCGACGACGCACCTGGCCTACGGCGCCCTGCTCGGCTCGCTGGGCACGCTGTGGTCGCGCCACGGCACGCTGCGCCGCGCGGCGCTGGCCCAGGCGCTGCTGGCCGTGGGGTTCAGCGCCTTCTGGTCGACGCTGGCCGTGATGCTGCACGGCGCGCCCTTCCACCTGGGCAGCGCGGCCGCAGGCGCCTTCGGCCTGGCCGGCGCGGCGGGCGCGCTGGCGGCGCCGCTGGCCGGGCGGCTGGCCGACCGGCGCGGACCGGAGCTGGTGACGCGCCTGGGCGCGGGGCTGGCGCTGGTGTCGTTCGCGGCCATGGGGCTGGCACCGCTGATGACGCCGCATGCGCAGCTGTGGCTGCTGGCACTGGCCGCGGTCGGCTTCGACCTGGGCATGCAGGCGGCGCTCATCGCCCACCAGACCATCGTCTACGGCATCGAGCCCGGTGCGCGCAGCCGGCTCAACGCCGTGCTGTTCACCAGCATGTTCATCGGCATGGCGACCGGCTCGGCGCTGGGCGCGCTGGTGCTCGCTTCTTGGGGCTGGGCCGGCGTGACGGTGCTGGCGACCGCCACGGCCGCCGCCGCGCTGGCGGTGCGGCTCTGGCCGCGCCAAGCAAGCTAAGTAACTTAGCGCGGGCCGCGCCCGCCTCCCCAGTCCGGTGCGCCCGGACTGGCACGTCGCTTGCATAACCTGACCAGTTGCTCTGATTGATTGGTCAAATTCATGCACGTCCGCGTTGCCTGCTGTCTGTCGATGGAAACCAGCGCCCCCGCAGGCCCGACGGGGGCGCGTTGCGCATGAACGCGCCCGCACTGCTGGACAACGCACGGCTGCCGCGCTGGCTGCTGCCCGCCGACTGGCCGCAGCGCCACGGGGTGCCCGAACTCGCACGCATCGGCATCGAAGCCGGCCGCGTCCGCTCGGTGCAGCCCGCGAGGGACATCACGCCGGGCGCCGGCTGGGACCTCGCCGGCACGCTCGCCCTCCCCGCCTTCGTCGACGCGCACACGCACCTGGACAAGGCGTTCACGCTGGCGCGCATGCAAAAGGTGCAGCCCGGCCTGCTCGGCGCGATCGACGCGATGCTGGCCGACCGCGTGCACTGGACGCCCGCCGACGTGCGCGAGCGCGCATCGCGCGGCCTGCAATGGGCCTGGGCATGCGGCACCGCCCATGTGCGCACGCACGTCGACTGGTGGGAGCCCGACGCGCTGCCCACGGCCTGGCCCGTCATGGCCGAGCTGGCGCAGGAATGGGCCGGCCGGGTGCGGCTGGAGCAGGTCGCCCTCATCAAGCTGCCCCTGTTCGAAGACGCGTCGCAGGCGCTGCGCCTGGCGCGGCAGGTGAAGGCCACCGGAGAGCACGCGCTGCTCGGCGGCTTCGTGCACTCCACCAACTGGAGCGAGAACGCGCTGCGCAACCTGCTGTTGGCGGCGCAGGCCTGCGAGCTCGACATCGACCTGCACGTGGACGAGGAACTCGACGCCTCGGCCGTGGGCCTGCAGACCACCGCGCGCCTCCTGCGCGAGATCGGCTACGAAGGCCGCGTGGTCTGCGGCCACCTCTGCGCGCTGGCGGCCCAGCCCGAGGCGCAGGCCTTCGCTACGCTGGACGCCGTGGCACGCGCGCCGATCACCGTGGTGTCGCTGCCCGCCACCAACCTGCTGCTGCAGGACGCCGTCACCGGGCGCACGCCGCGCCAACGCGGCATCACGCTGGTCAAGGAAGCGCATGCGCGCGGCATTCCATTGCTGTTCGCGAGCGACAACGTGCAGGACCCGTTCTGCCGCCTCGGCAGCTTCGATCCGGTCGAGGCACTGGGCACGGCTGCGCTGGTGGCACAGCTCGACGACCCCTTCGACACCTGGTCGCAGGCGCTGTGCCGCAGCGACTGGCTGGAACGCACGCCCGCCACGACGACGCCCACGCTGGTCGGCGCCAAAGCCGACCTGGTGCTGTTCACGCAGGCCGACCGCCACGGCTGGCCCTCGCGCAGCGCCGCCCGCGTGGTGCTGCGCGACGGCCGCGTGACGCACGGCGACGCATCGCCTTTCTTCCCCGAATAAAGAACAAGCAAGGAATCCCATGCTCCACGGCTACATCCCGCCCCACCGCTTCCTGCCCTACCTGAGCTGGACCGAAATTGCCGCGCTGCCCGACCGCGAGAACACCGTCATCGTGCTGCCGTGCGGTGCGATCGAGCAGCACGGCCCGCACCTGCCGTGCTCGGTCGACAGCGTGATCGCCTCGGGCGTGATGGGCAAGGCGCTGGAGAAGCTGCCGGCCGAGGTGCGCGCCTTTGCCCTGCCGCCGATCACCTACGGCAAGTCGGAAGAGCACCTGCACTTTCCCGGCACGGTGACGCTCACGGGCACCACGCTGCTGTCGACCGTGATCGAGATCGGCGAGTCGGTGTACCGCTCGGGCTTTCGCAAGCTGCTGTTCGCCAACGGCCACGGCGGCCAGCCGCAGGTGCTGGAGATGGCGGCGCGCGAACTGCGCCTGCGCCACGGCGACTTCGTGATCGTGCCGCACGGCGTGTCGCGCCTGCCCAGCGCGGCGAGCCGGCAGGTGAGCGAGCAGGAGAAGAAGCTCGCGATGCACGCGGGTCATTCCGAGACCGCGCTGATGCTCGCGCTGGCGCCCGACACCGTGCACATGGAACGCGCGGTGGCCAACTTTCCGCCGCCCTTCCCGATCAAGCTGCTGTCGGCCGACGGCCGCCCGGCCTGCGCCTGGACCGCGCGCGACTTCGGCCCGAGCGGCGTGATCGGCGACCCGACCAGCACCACGCGCGAACAGGGCCTCGAAATCCTGGACACGCTCTCGGACAGCTGGGCGCAGGCGCTGACCGAGCTTCATGCGCTGCGCTGGGTCGTGCGCGAGGAAGCCACCTGGGAGCGCGGCCACCAGCAGGGCTTCATCCAGCAGTCGTTCGTGCCGGCCTGAGGCGCGCTCCTTGCAACGGCTTCGTTCTTCTTTTTCATCCCGCCTTCGAGAGGTCCCCACCATGCGTTCCTTCGCTCTTTCCCTGGCCGGCGCCGCCGCGCTCTCGCTCCTCACGGCCGTTGCACCCGCACAGGCCCAGGACAAGTTCACCTACATGACCAACTGGTATGCGCAGGCCGAGCACGGCGGCTTCTACCAGGCGGTGGCGCAGGGCATCTACAAGAAGCACGGCCTGGACGTGACCATCCGCATGGGCGGCCCGCAGGTCAACATCACGCAGATGATGGCCGCGGGCCAGGCCGACTGCATCATGGGATCGAGCGACATCCAGATGATGCAGGTGCGCGAAGGCGGCGTGCCCGTGGTCAACGTGGCGGCCTTCTTCCAGAAGGACCCGCAGGTGCTGATCGCGCACGACGACGTCAAGAAATTCGAGGACCTCAAGGGCAAGACGCTCCTGATCGGCGCGCAGGCCAACCGCGGCTACTGGCCATGGCTCAAGGCCCGCTTCGGTCTGAAGGACGAACAGACGCGCCCCTACACCTTCAACATCCAGCCCTTCGTGGCCGACCCGAACACCGCGCAGCAGGGCTACCTGACCTCCGAGCCCTACGCCATCCAGAAGGCCGGCGTGAAGAGCACGGTGCTGATGTTCAGCGACCACGGCTATCCCTCCTACGCCGTCACCGTGTCGTGCATGGACAAGACGGTGAAGGAGCGCAGCAAGCAGGTCGCCGCCTTCGTGAAGGCCTCGGCCGAAGGCTGGAAGAGCTACTTGGCCGACCCGGCACCGGCCAACGCGCTGATCAAGAAGGACAACCCCAACATGACCGACGACCAGCTGGCCTACAGCGTGGCCAAGCTGAAAGAGATGGGCATGGTCACGGGCGGCGACGCGGCCAAGCTCGGCATCGGCGTGATCACCGATGCGCGCGCCAAGGCGAGCTACGACTTCCTGGTGGCTTCCAAGCTGCTCGACCCTGCCAAGGTGGACCTCGCAAAAACCTACACGACCGAGTTCGTGAAGGACGCCAAGGTCTTGCCCTGAATCTCGCCGCGCCATGAACCGCATCGAACCCCACACCCTCGCGCCGCCGGTGGCGCCCGCCGTGCCCGCCGTCGAGATCCTCTCGGCCGAGAAGACCTACCCCAACGGCACGCAGGCGCTGCTGCCGGTGGACCTGTCGATCGCCGAAGGCGAGTTCGTCACGTTGCTGGGCCCCTCGGGCTGCGGCAAGAGCACGCTGCTGAAGATGGTGGCGGGCATGCTCGAACCCAGCGACGGGCGCCTGCTGGTGTGGCGCAAGCCCGTGGCGCAGTTGCACGACTGCCCGCACAAGATGTCGTTCGTGTTCCAGTCGCCCACGCTGATGCCCTGGGCCAGCGTGCAGACCAATGTGCGGCTGCCGCTGGACCTGGCCGGCGTGCCCCGCAAGGAGGCCGATGCGCGGGTGACGGAATCGCTCGCGCTCGTGGGGCTGGAGAAGTTCGCCAGTGCGCTGCCGCGTGCGCTGTCGGGCGGCATGCAGATGCGCGTGTCGATCGCGCGCGGCCTGGTCACGCAGCCCGACCTGCTGCTGATGGACGAGCCCTTCGGCGCGCTCGACGAGATCACGCGCCACAAGCTCGACGCCGACCTGCTCGAGCTGTGGCGCAAGAAGAAGCTCACGGTGATCTTCGTGACGCACTCGATCCACGAGGCGGTGTTCCTGTCCAGCCGCGTGGTGATGATGGCCGCGCGGCCGGGTCGCGTGGTCGAGCAGTTCCAGATCGACGAGCCCTACCCGCGCCAGGCCGACTTCATGGTCACGCCCGCGTTCGCGCGCCACGCGAAGCAATTGCAGGACAGCCTGCTGCGCGCCAGCACCACAGAAGAAGAGGAGGCCGCGCCATGAAGACAGCGACGAAACCCGCAACGCCCCTGCTGGGCCAGCCACGCGTGCAGCGCGTGCTCTATCCGGTGCTCATCGGCGTGGTGCTGGTCGCGCTGTGGCAGTGGATGGTGGTGGCCATGGAACTGCCGCCCTACCTCGTGCCCTCGCCCTGGCTGATGATGCAGACGCTGGTGACCGACTGGGCGCCGCTGGGCAGCGCGCTCCTGGTCACGCTGAAGATCACGGTGTTGTCGTTCGCGCTGGCCACGGTGGCGGGCGTGCTGATCTCGTTCCTGTTCGTGCAGAGCAAGCGCATCGAGACCGCCCTCTTTCCGTACGCGGTGCTGCTGCAGGTCACGCCCATCGTGGCCGTGGCGCCGCTGATCATCATCTGGGTGAAGAACCCGGTGGCGGCCATGACGGTGTGCGCGGCGCTGGTGGCGCTGTTTCCGATCATCAGCAACACCACGCTGGGCCTGCGCAGCATCGACCCCGACCTGCAGAGCTACTTCAAGCTGAACCGCGCCACGCGCTGGCAGCAGCTGGTGCGCCTGCGCATCCCGAGCGCGCTGCCCTACTTCTTCGGCGGGCTGCGCATCTCCAGCGGCCTGGCGCTGATCGGCGCGGTGGTGGCGGAGTTCGTGGCCGGCACGGGCGGCTCCGGCGCGGGGCTGGCCTACCAGATCCTGCAGGCGGGCTTCCAGCTGAACATTCCGCGCATGTTCGCGGCCCTGCTGCTCATCTCCCTCACCGGCGTCGCGCTCTTCGTGCTGATGGCCTGGCTCACCAAGGTGGCGCTGGGCTCGTGGCACGCGAGCGAACTTTCCCAGGATTGAAATCGACCATGAACGCTCCCGCTTCCGCCATCGAACAACTGCTGCTCGAACTCCCCGACTTCGACTGGATCACCGACGAAGGCCGCGTCACGCGCCTCTCGCAGGACTTCTCCTGGTTCAGCCCGGTGCTCACGCGCCAGCTGAAGGACAAGCGCGCCGACGTGGTGGTGCGCCCGCGCACCGAAGAAGACATCCGCGCGGTGGTCGGCGCCTGCGCGCGCCGCGGCGTGCCCATCACCATTCGCGGCAGCGGCACCGGCAACTACGGCCAGACCACGCCGCTCGCCGGCGGCGTGGTGCTCGACATGACGGGCTACAACGCCTGCCTGTGGGTGCAGCCCGGCGTGGCGCGCGCGCAGGCCGGCATCCGCCTGGGCGAACTCGAGAAGCAGACGAAACCCACCGGCCAGGAGATGCGCTGCGTGCCCTCGACCTACCGCAGCGCAACGCTGGGCGGCCTGTTCGGCGGCGGCTTCGGCGGCGTGGGCTCGATCAACTACGGGCCGCTGGGCGCCCCCGGCAATGTGCTGGGCATTCGCGCGATGACCATCGAGGCCGAGCCGCAGGTGATCGAGCTGCGCGGCGCCGAAGCGATGCGCATGCACCACCTGTGGGGCACCAACGGCCTCGTGCTGGAGCTGGAGATCGCACTGGCGCCTGCGCATCCGTGGCTCGAGACGCTGGTGACCTTCGACGACTTCGAGAACGCGCTGAACTTCGCGGACAAGCTCGCGCATGCGCCGGGCATCGTGAAGCGCGGCGTCACCTTCTTCGCGGCGCCCATCGGCGACCACCTCGCACAACTGGCGGCGCACCTGCCCAAGGGCTGCCACACCGTGCTGTCGCTGGTGGCCGAGCAGAGCGAGCCGGCCATGATGCTTTTGGTGCAGGCGCACGGCGGCACCGTGGGCTACCGCAAGACGGCCGCCGAAGTGCAGAAGAGCAACCGCACGCTGATGGAGTTCACCTGGAACCACACGACGCTGCACGCGCTGAAGATCGACCCGACGCTGACCTACCTGCAAAGCGGGTTCATCCCCGGCCGGCATGTCGAGCAGGTCATCGAGATGGAGAAACTGCTGGGCGGCGAGGTCATGATGCACGTCGAGTTCCTGCGCAACGCGGCGGGGCTCCTCACCTGCAGCGGGCTGCAACTCGTGCGCTTCAGTACCGAGGATCGCCTGAACGAGATCATCGACATCCACCGTGCGCACCAGGTGCACATCAACAACCCGCACGTGAACATCGTGGAAGACGGCAAGGCCGGCGGCCCGCTGCCGCCGGAAGTCATCGAGGTGAAGCAGCGCTTCGATCCGATGGGCTTGCTGAACCCGGGCAAGCTGCGCGACTGGCCGGTGAAGGCGACGACAGCGAACTGAAGACGACCTCAGCGAGCGTCCGTCAGCCCTTGCGCGCCGCGCTGCTTCGCTGCGCCGGCGCCAGTGCCTTGAGCGCCTGCACGAACTCCTCGAGGAGTGGGGAGCGGTAGGTATTCGGACGTGAGAAAAGCGAGATGCGCCTCGGAATCGACAGCGCGTCAACGGGAATCACCTTGACACCACGCGCCTGGGGCAGTGCGAGCACGGAGATCGGGACGATGCCCATCAGATCGGTCGCTGCAAGCACCGGCAGCGACCAGGACGCATTGAAGTGCACCTCGATCGCGCCTTGCGGCGGCGTCGCGCCCGCGCAGCGAAATACCTCGTCCAGCTTCGCGCGTGCAGCCGAGTGAACGGACGGCAGCACCCAGGGGAATTTCGACAGATCGCCCATCGTGAGACGGCGACGCGCGAAGACCGGATGCCCCACGCGCGCCACGGCGACGAGCGCATCGGTCAGCAGATCCTCATGCACCAGGCCGTGCGGCATGGATTCATAGGTCGGAATCACGGCGACATCGAGCAGGCCCTGGCGCGTCCAGTCGATCAACTCGTCCGAGGACGCCACTTCCAGGCGCACATGCATGCCCGGGCGACGGGGCTGCAGCGCCGCAAGCGCCGGTGAAAGCACGGCATCCAGAACCGCCAGCGTCGCGCCCACACGGATGAGCCCGGCGCGTCCTGCGCGGACGTCGCCCGCATGACGAAGCGCCTCGTCGTGCGCTGACTTCATGCGTTGCGCACGTTCGCGGAACGCGACGCCGAAGGGCGTGAGTGTCATGCCATGGCCCGAGCGCTCGAAGAGACCGAGCCCCATCTCGTCCTCCAGCCGGCGGATCGCCTTGGACAGCGCCGCGGCCGTCACCGTCAGGCTGGTTGCAGCACGGGCCAGCTGCCCATGGCGCGCCACTTCCAGGAAGTAGTCGAGGTCGCGTGCCGAGAAGGACATGAATAAAAGTCAACGAAGATTTCCCAATTGGAAACACCCGAATCCTAGCCGTTCCTAGACTGCAGTCGCAATGAGTCCCTCCATGAACCCACCCAACATCGTTCTCATCCTTGCCGACAACCTCGGCTGGGGCGAGCTCGGCTGCTACGGCGGCGGGGCGCTGCGGGGCGCGCCCACGCCACGCATCGACGCGCTCGCCAGCCAAGGCCTTCTGCTGCAGAACTTCAATGTCGAGAGCGATTGCGTGCCGACGCGCTCCGCGCTGATGAGCGGGCGGCATCCGATCCGCACGGGCTGCCTGCAATCGGTGCCGCCCGGCCTGCCTCAGGGCCTGGCACGCCGCGAGATCACCCTGGCGCAGTTGCTCTCGGCACAGGGCTATGCGACTGCGCACTACGGCAAATGGCACCTGGGCGATGTGGAAGGCCGCTTCCCGAGCGACCGGGGATTCGACGAGTGGTACGGCATTCCGCGCACCACGGACGAGAGCCAGTTCACGGCCAGTGTCGGCTACGACCCGAGCGTGGCGGACATCCCGTACATCATGCAGGGCCGTGCCGGTGCGCCTTCGCAGAACGTCGAGGAATACAACCTGGATTCGCGCCGGCGCATCGACGAGACGCTGACGAACCGGTCTCTGGAATTCATCCAGCGCAACCACGCGGCACAGAAGCCGTTCTTCCTTTATCTGCCGCTCACGCACCTGCATTTCCCCACCCTGCCTCACCGCGATTTCGCGGGCCGCACCGGCCATGGCGACTTCGCCGATTCCATGGTCGAGATGGATCACCGCGTGGGCCAGGTCATCGACGAGATCGAGCGCCTCGGCATTTCAGAAGACACCCTCTTCATCTTCGCGAGCGACAACGGCCCCGAGTTCCGCGCTCCGTACCGCGGCACGGCCGGCCCCTGGCGCGGCACCTATCACACGGCCATGGAAGGCAGCCTGCGCGTGCCGTGCATCGTGCGCTGGCCGGGCAAGATCGCCGCAGGCCGGGTGAGCAACGAGATCGTGCACGTCACCGACCTCTGCTCCACGCTGGCACGCGCGGGTGGCGCCCGCATTCCCGAGGACAGGCCGATCGATGGCATGGACCAGATGCCCTTCTTCCTCGGCGAACAGAAATCCTTGCGCGAGGGCTTTCTCTTCCATATCAAGAACGAACTGCGCGCAGTGAAATGGCGCGACTGGAAGCTGCATTTCTACTGGGAGCCCGAGGTGAACGAAGGCAAGGGCAAGCTCGAGTCGCCCTATCTCTTCAACATCACGCGCGACCCCAAGGAGGAGTCGGATGTGCTCGTCTACAACACGTGGGTCCTGGGGCCAATCCAGCGGATGGTCCGCGCCTTCCATCAGAGTGCGGCAGCACATCCTCACACGGCGCCGGGCGCGCCAGACTGAGGCCGCGGAATCCCTGACGCGCTCGAGCATCTCTCCACCGTCCCAGAAGGCTCACCCCATGTCCAAGCATCCAGGCGGCCGCCGAGGCCTCTTTCTGATCTTCTGCGCGCTCACGGCGCTGGCGTCTTCTGCGGCGCTCGCGCAAGAGAAGTACCCCTCTCGAGCGATCACCTGGGTCGTCGGCTACCCACCCGGGGGCAGCGTCGATGTCGTCACGCGCCTTGTCGCCCGCAAGCTGGAAGCGACGCTCGGCCAGCCCATCGTGGTCGACAACAAGCCCGGCGCCACGGGCTCGCTCGCGCTGCGATACGTGGCAACCCAGCCCGCCGACGGCTATACCCTGGTGACGGTTCCCGGCCCGGTGCTCACGAGCATCCCGATGCCGCAGATCGGCAAGGAGATGAGCGCCATCGCCATGCTCGCCAAAGGCTCCACCGTTCTCGTAGGACCGGCACGGCCCGACGCACCCAAGGACCTCAAGGCCCTGCTCTCAGACGCATCCGCCCACCCGGACAAGTACAGCTACGGCTCTTCCGGCAACGGCACCGGCCAACACCTGACCGGAGAACTCATCCAGGCACTGACAGGCGTGACGATGACGCATGTGCCCTACAAGGGCGGCAACCAGGCGGTGACCGACGTGATCGGTGGACAGCTCCCCCTGGCCGTGCTGGGCATCACACCCGTGCTCCCGCACATCAAGTCCGGCAAGCTCAAGGCGTATGGGGTCTCCACGGCCGCGCGCTCCGCCTCCTTGCCCGAGGTGCCGACACTCAGGGAAGCGGGCATCGCCAACTTCGAAGCCAGCCAGTGGTTCGTTCTCGCTGCGCGCACGGGCCTCCCGGCAGACCGAAGCGATCGCCTCAACGAAGCGGTGGCACAAGCCCTGAAGGACCCGGAGGTCATGAAAGGCTTCGAGAACGTCGGCATGTTTCCCGAAGCCAGCAGCGCGAAGCAGACCGCCGACTACATCCACACCGACATGCGGCGCTGGGCAGACCTTGTGAAGAAGAACAAGATCGCGATTGACTAGCTAGCGTGTGGAGTGAACCCCATCGACGGGATCGCGGGGGTCGTCCAAACGAAGCCGTCTGGCCAATGAAAAAGGGCGTTCACTGAATTTCAGTGAACGCCCTGGGTCGTTGCTGGGGTCTACTGAATGATCCCCCGAAACGCCCATGTCTATTGAGAGGTCATCTCCCACCTGTTAGTTTGTTCCCCGCTTTGTTCCCCGGTCTTCGTTTGGCAATAGGCTACGACCCCCGTCAGGGGTACTTGCCCGTCCTGGGCCCCCAAGCGCTTCGCGACGGCATCCGCGAGATGCCTTGCTCGGCGAAGGCCGTCAACGTTGTTGCAAAATGTTCGCCAAACCTATATTTGAAGGTTTCGGGGGGAATCAATGGCAAGACGGCGCAAATCCAGCACGGCCGAGGACCTCATGGATCTGGTGGCCCTGCTGCCCTGGTGGACGGGCGTGGTGTTGGCGCTCGTCAGCTACTGGGTGCTGCATGCCATTGCCACGCGTCCCCTGCCCGCGGCGCAGTCCGCCCAGCAGATCGGGCAGCTGGCCACGACAGCCATCTGGCAGGGCCTGGCCACGGGAGGCCAATACCTGCTGCCGCTGATCTGCATTTTCGGTGCCGTCATGTCGGCGGTGCGCCGCCGGCAACGGCGCGCCCTGTTCGATACCGCCTCGGCGAGCAGCAGCGCCGATGCGCTGCAGGGAATGTCCTGGCAGCAGTTTGAACTGCTGGTCGGCGAAGGTTTTCGGCGCCGCGGCTATGTGGTCAAGGAGGTTGGAGGCGGCGGTGCCGACGGTGGCGTGGACTTGGTGCTCACCCAAACCGGCGAGAAGACCTTCGTGCAGTGCAAACAGTGGAAAGCCTTCAAGGTTGGCGCCTCCACGGTGCGGGAGCTTTATGGCGTGATGGCCGCGCATGGCGCAGCAGGTGGCTTCGTCGTGACCTCCGGGCGCTTCACGCAGGAGGCCACCGCGTTCGCCAACGGCCGCAACATCCGGCTCATCGATGGGCCGGCACTCATGCAGCTCCTGCACGAAGCGCGCGGCAAGACTGAGGCAAGTTCATCACCTTCCAAGGCGGCCGTGCCGCAGCCAACGGCGGCATTCGCAAGGTCTGGTGAATCGGCTGGCGTTGCTCAGGCGATGGAGGCGACCGTGTCCGCCCCTCCCCTCTGCCCAAAGTGTGACAAGCCGATGGTGCGGCGGGTGGCGAAGCGGGGCGTCGCGGCCGGCAAGGCCTTCTGGGGATGCTCGGAATTTTCTGCGGGATGCCGGGGCACGCGCGAGATTCAGAGCACCTGACGGTCGACTCTGACGCGTACCGCAAGCCTCCGACAATGCAAAGATTGACAGGCTCGCATGCCAACCTTGAGAGCCCACGGGCAGCCAGCGCTGTGCCGAAATACATGATCAACAGGACGGAGACGATTTGCCAGTCTTTACTGCAATTATTGAAGGGGGCATTGGTTGGGCCATAGGTAGGGTGGGCGACACAGCCGCTGGCTCCTTCATGCGCCGGTGGAGCGAGAGGGAAGCGAAGGCGGAGTTGATTGAAGTCATCGACAAAGCCATGGACGGCGCGGTATCCGCTGTGCCAATCCTGGCGGAAGACTTTCGCTCGGAGACTTTCGTCCATCACGTCGTCGCTCCAGCAGTAGTGCACTTCCTGCGTGACCTGACCGTCGACACCCCCGAGGCAGAGATCACCCGACGCTACATCGAGCGATTCGTGGAGCCTTTTCTGCGCGGGCGCTCACTAGAGGAGACCTTGTCGGAGTTGTTCCGTACCCGGCAGGACGAGTTGGAGCGCGCATTTTCCCTGTTTCTGACGCGCCTGCGTCCGGCCCTCTACGCATCCAAGCACTGGCGAGAACCGATCCGCGATCAAGCTCTCGAAGAGGTTCGATCCACGGTTCTCCACATCAAGAGGCAACTCACTCCGGCCACGGTTGCTAATGCGGTCGACATCGACGAGGCACGGGTCGATGCGAAGGTGGCATCCCAAGCGCTCCGGTCCTGGCCGCAGACGATCAGCGGCGAACATATCGAGCGACCCGAACTGGAGGAACTTCAGCGGCGCATTCGTGAGCACCCCTACGCTTGCACTCTGGTCATTGGCGAATCTGGCTCAGGAAAGTCGGCGCTGTTCGCTGAACTGGTCGAGCGCCTGCAATCGCAGGGGGTGGTCGTCTTCGCCATCAAGGCGGATCTTCTTCCTACCCACGTAAGAACGCTGAGTGATGTGTCGGAAGCACTGGGATTGCGTGGCCACTTGCTCGGTGAGATCGAAACTTTGGCACGGACCGCCCCGGTCGTCGTCCTGATTGACCAATTGGACGCCGTCAGCGAGGTCATGGACCGCTCCTCGGAGCGGATGCGGCTTTTGCTTCAGATCGCCCATCACTTCCAAGATAAGAAGCGCGTTGAGGGGGTTGCACCGCCTGTACACATTCTCGTTTCTTCAAGACCCTTTGAAGCGGACTACGACGCACGGTTTCAGTCCCTGGGCGCCAAGGCTGTCCAGTTGGCGTTGCCCAGCCAAGAACAGGTCCACACACTTCTGCAGCGTCTGCACATTTCCGTGAAGGAGATCCCAGAAGCATTGAGCGAAACGCTGCGACGTCCCTTTGCCTTGCGCGTTTTCGTTGACATTCTCCGTCGGGGCGTTCCTGGCCGCGAACTGATCGCCTCGCAGCTGCTCAACACCTGGCTGACATCCGCGGACCTTGGCGACTCCATCATTCGGCGAGAGGTGCTCAATTTCTTGGAAAAGCTGGCCTCCGACATGACAGAGAGTGAGTCCCTATGGCGGCCTGCAGATGCCTACGAAATCCAGGATCCCCAAGCGGTCCGGGCCGCTGTGGCGTCCGGGATCGTCGTGAGACAGAACGGCTTGGTGGGCTTCAGCCACCAAGCTTGGCTGGATGATTTTCAGGCCAAGAATTTTTCAACCGGCCAATCGCTGGCGAGCTATGCCTGGCAGCGACAGGACGGACTTTTCGCACGGGCTACTGTGCTGCGGGGTTTGCAGCGCCTGAGGGCGTTTGATCTATCCGCCTATGAACAGGCGATCGACGCGCTGATGGGAAGCGTCAAAACGCGGCGGCACCTTCGCCATCTCGTTGTGGACATGATGGCCGGGCAACAGCGACCATCCGCACGCGAGCGTGGCTGGCTGCAGCATCTCGTACGCAGCGATGCGCCATTGGCACGCCGAGCCCTCGCGCGAATCACTGCACATTGGACGGATTGGCGCGAGCATCTTCTCCCGTTAGTGCCTGACATCATGAGCGATGCGGATCTACGATGGAGCGCCGTCCAATTATTGGTTGCGGAAGCTCTACTCGATGTCAATTTCGTGGTTCAGTCGATCGCGGTGCATTGGGGTGTGCCCGAACGCGATCTCGAGGCGTTCGAAGTTTTTTCCAGATCGGGCCAATGGTCTTCTGCAGTTTTCGAGCGCCTCCAGCTGGTGTTCGCGCGGCAGAAAATCGACGGCTACATGATCGTTGGCTATGCGGAAAATCTGGGCGACGACCGTGCCGCAGACCTGTTCAAGCTTCACCTTGATCACGTGGATGTCAGCGACGAAGACCGATTGCAATTTCACGGCGTGGGAAAGCTCACGGAACGATCAGTACGAGCCTATGCGAACACCCTCCTGTCATGGTTCGTGCAGGTGGCAAGCCGAGACGCACATGGATCACGGGGCCTGCTGGATGCCTATCCGTCCTCGACAAGTCTGCCCTACTGGTGGAATCACGAGCACGCGGAGGACGGTATCTTCGGGATCACGAAGTCCGTGCTCCTTGCCTGCGCTAACGAGCACCCGCATGATTTCCTGCGCCTGATCGAGACGTTTGCCGAAGTCGAGATAGCGGAAGTGCAAGCGTTGATTGCTGAAGGCCTCGCCGCCGGAAGCATGACGCTGGCAAGCGAAGGTGTCGAGTACTTGCTGAAGGACTCGCGACGGCTGCACGTCGGTATGGCCTTCCTTCAAGACGCTGACGGCGTGGATCATCTGGTAGATGGGTGGTCGACGCAGGTACTTCTGCGCGCCATCGTCCCGCAGCTCGGCGCAGAGCAACTTGAACGTCTTCGGACCAACATCAATTCCTGGGACCCATACCTGCATGAGGCGCGGGAAGACTCCGATGCGCCAACGAGACGCCAACGTCGCATTTGGGCTCAGGAGAAGCGGTTCCAGTTGCTGGGACTATTGCCTGCACAGCTTCTGGAGCCACGCCAGTACCGGCAGATTCAGGAATGGCGTGCCACGCAGCCAGATCTCCGCGACGGTCGCGGCCCGACAATGGCATCTATTGTTGGATCACCAATGTCCGAGCAGCAGATGGGCAATGCCTCCGACGATGACGTGTTCAGGATGATCGATGAGGTTGCGGACGACACCGATCGTCGGCCAGGGCGCCGCGGGTTGCGCCGCGACGGAGGTACGGTGGAGTTAGCGCGCGCCTTCGCGGCATTTGGCAAGACTCATTCGGACCGCGCTTTGCGCATCGCGGAGACCCGCTTTCTGCTCGGTCGGCACGAAAACGCTGCGGGCGAGTTGCTTCGTGTCGTTGCAGAGGATTCGAATGTAGATGCGCAGCGTGTTCGTGCCCTTGTCTGGAAATGGCATCGAGACGGCTTTTCCAGCAAGGCCTGGAGAAGGGACGCGGCCTGGGCCTTGCAGCGCTTAGCGGAACGTGACGCGGGCCTGATTGACGAGGATGTCGCGTTGCTGGAGTCGTGGATCATCAACGACCTGCAGCGGACCAACGAACGGATCGCGGCAAGGCTCGACTTGGAACAGCGCAATCGCGCAGCGAACAGTCATCACAAGACTGACGCAGCACCAATCGTGTTCCGTCGAGTTCCAGGAGGCATGCGCATCCTTCCGCAAGACAACTTTACCTTGCTTGCAGCGATGGCGGCCGGCTTGCTGAACCGCACGGAGCCGGACAAGGACGGATGGTTGTCTGCCTTGGAACGGCATTTGAATCGCTCCGAAGACCCTGCGATCTGGACAGCCTTGTTAGTTTTTCGCGGTCAACCGTTGTTTTGGGCGGACCGTCCGCGGACGATACGACTCGTACAAGCGATCTGGGAACGATTCCCGGACGCGTTCGCTGACAAGTATGTTGCGAACTTCCTGTGGCGCAACCGCGAACTGGTAGCTGGCGAGGTCATGAAAGCGGTACGGGATCGTTGGTTGGAAGGCGACCGCGCCGGAAACCGGCAAGCCGCAGGCGAGCTCCTGATGGCGACAGTGCTCCTTGACCCCGAGGACAAGGCCCCATCCACGCAGCTGGAGCCGATTCTGGCGGGGCCGGATACCCCGGAACGTCTAGGCGCACTCTTCACCGCGTCCACCGTTTGGCACGAGGACTCTCGTGCGCTGCGGCAAGCGGCGCACCGTGTGTTGATGCGTTTCGCGCCACAGGCCGACGGCCCCGACGCATTGGCGATTGCCGGTGCAGTGTCTCATCGGGATTCGCTGCCGGCAGACGCATTGACAAAAGAGATGTTGGGCGCTATTTCCAGCAATCCCGCGGTGCTGCGTGTTTGTCTCAGCAGGAGCTTCACGCGTGACTTACAGGAACTGCTTCTGAGCCCAGGTTTCGAGGAACTGGTTCTCGATGTAGCAGAACGCTGTACGGAACTCATGTTCGCGAAGGATGAGTCGCGCGTGCGGATGCCGTACGGCGAGAGCTTCGTATCCATTGCCGTCGCGCTCCAACGGTCCAATGATCCGCTTCGCGGCCGAGCAATGGATCTATACGAACGCTTGTTGGATGGGGCAGCGTATGGGGCGGAAGAGGCGGCTACAGCTTCGCTTGCGCGTACCTAGTTGAGTATGAGGAGCTCGGTCGTGCCTTTGGCCTGGTACGTGGTGCGGGCATCAGGGCCTTGGAGAGGTGGCGGCCCGGCCGATTCTCCAACTGCACCTTGATAGCCCGCAAGCCTTGCGCGAGCCGATGGCGACAGTAGACATTGCGGATGCCCTTTCCATTGGTATGGCGAAAATCTGCGATGGATTTGAAGTCAGGAATGGGCTGGCCATCGCGCGCCACAGTAACATCGATGGCTTCGCGAAACGAACCCAAGAGCGGTAAGGGAGGCAGATGCTGCTGGTCTCGCGCACATGCGTGCATCAATCCGACACCAAAGATGGTCCCATTGATCCGACGCCGTTGAGTGAAACGCGTGCTTTGACGGCGTACGTGCTGCTGAGCGATCCCGGTTTGGGCAAGAGCGAAGCCTTCAAACACGAAGCCGATGTTGGAGGCGGCCTTCTCGTCAGCGCTGGCGATTTTCTAGCGCTAGATCATCCCGAGTTGAAGGACTTGGCGACACCGGTGTTTATCGACGGTCTTGACGAAACACGGGCAGGCACCGTCGACGGCCGAGTTCCCCTGGACAATATCCGCAGGAAACTGAAGCAGCTGGGATGCCGCAGATTCCGCCTTTCATGCCGTGCTACCGACTGGCTGGGAAACCCGGATGCTTCCAAACTCCAGTCGCTTCTCCCCGCAGGCGAACAAGTCCAAGTGTTCACCCTGCAACCGTTGACGCTCATTGACGTTGCCGAAATTCTTCCCGCCAACCACGGTGTCTCTGATCCCCAGGCTTTTATCACCTCGGCCGAACAGCACGGGCTGACAGACCTCCTGTTCAACCCGCAGACCCTGGGCATGCTGGCCACGGCAGTCGGCCCGGGCAACACCTGGCCCGAAACTCGACTGGCCGTCTATCAGATGGCGTGCGACCGGCTCGTGCAGGAACACAACGAGGAGCACATCGCCGCTACCCGGAAGACGGCGCCGGATGAAGGTCGGCTTCAAAAGGCCGCCGGTTATCTTTGTGCCATTCAATTGATCGCCGACCTCGCCGGATTCACGCACTCGCAAAACCCTCCAGAGCGGGTGATCAGGCTGAACACCGTGCCCAACCCCGAGGGGCTTCCACTGGACGAAGCGTTGGCCAGTCGCCTATTCAAATCGGTCGGGCGCGATCTGTTCGCTCCTGTTCACAGGACTGTGGCGGAATTCCTCACTGCCCGCTGCTTGACTGACCGCCTGCAGGAGAAACTCACACTGCGGCGTGTGCTAGCACTGATCTGCGGCTCAGACGGTGGAATCGTTAGCAGCATGCGCGGATTGTCCGGCTGGCTGGCCTCGATGTCCGCTGCGGCGCGGGGCACATTCACCCAACTCGATTCGCTTGGTGTTCTCCTATATGGCGACGCGAGAAACTTCTCAGTCGCCGAAAAGTCAGCACTTATGGCTAGGCTTGGCGGTGACATCGCGGTTTCAGCGTCCTTCCGTTGGTACGAACGGGGAGGCCAGCCGTTTGCAGCCTTGGTCACGCCGGAAATGCTGCCGGTGGTTAACTTGTGGGTGGCCGATGCCGATCGAACCGAGAACCATCAGCTCGTCGTGCTCGCCCTACTGGAAGGACTACGCCACGCGTTGCCTGACGCCTTTGCGACGCATCCCCTGCTGTCCATGGTCCGGGATGCTTCTCGATGGCCAGCCGTGCGCGGGCGTGCATTGAAGATCTATTTAGATAGGGTTGATGTAAACGATCTCTCTCTGCGCGCCTTACTGGACGACATCGGCTCTGGCTTGGTGTCGGACAGCGACGACGAACTCCTTGGCGCCCTACTGAAGGCGATGTATCCGCGAGCGCTTTCGTCCGCGGATCTTCCGGCCTTCCTTCACTCGCCGAAAAGAGCAACCTTAATCGGTAGCTACACGATGTTCTGGCGGCGCGATCTCAACCAGCTCGATGCCGCGAAAGCCCAAGCCCTGCTGGACGCGTTCGCCGCACGAACAGAACTTCACAAAGGGGACAGACTGCGCGAGTACGCGAAGGCCGTCAGCGGCCTGCTGACCCGCGTGCTGAAGCATGGCGCGGATCAAGTTCTGGACGAGCGCCTGCTGAACTGGCTGGACGCAGCTTGCGGCAAGCACGCGGAGAGCTTGCTCGAGAACGACGACAAACCGCTGGTCCAGCAGTGGCTGCAATCCCGCCCGCAACGTTACTTCTCGCTGCTGGATCTCGCCTTGGCACGGTACGTGGGAAGGGAAAATCGGATGTGGTCGGCCAAGGCTCGTTTGCACGGGGCCAAGGCGCCGGCAAACGAGGCGACGTGGTGGCTCGCCAAGGCCCAGGCGATGGCCGAGGAGGTTCAGGCAAAGGAGTACTTTGTCCAGGCACTCAATGCCATTCCTAACGAGCCCGAACCCGGACTCGAGGAAATACTGATCGCGTGCGAAAGCCTCGCAGCGTTTCGGGGGTGGCAGGAGTCGCTCGCCGGCAGGCTCACCAGCAGCTTCGAGCATTGGCAGTGGAAACTGGATGAAGCCACAACCCGGCAGGAACGAGAACGCGAGTCCGCCAAACGGCGCGACTCCTATCGCGCGCGGCTAGCTGATTTCGCGCTGCCGCTGGTGCCGCTCGACATCCTGAATCTCGTGGCCGAGCTGTATGAACACAAGCATTACGAGATCAGCGGCGACACGCCCCACGAAAGGCTCACAAGCCTGTTCGCAAGCGACGAAGAACTCGTCCAGGCCGCGCTTGCGGCGCTACGCAAGACGATCGCACGAAAAGACCTGCCGTCTGTGAAAGAAACCTTGGCGGCCATCGCCGAGGACAAGGTGATGGTGCTGAACGCCCCAGCGCTGATCAGCCTGGAGCTGGCCTACCTCCAGGATCATGCCTTTCTTGACTCGCTATCCGACACTCGCCTCGTTGCCGCACTGGTGGCCCACTTGGTGCATTCGGTCGAGGACCATGAGACCTGGGTGGCTGCTGCCGTCGCATCCCGGCCGAAATGCATGGCTGATGCCCTGACTTTCTACTTCACGGCCGCGATGCAATGGGAGACCCGAAGCCCACATGCCACACATCTGTTTCGCGAACAGGCATATGCCGAAGTGACAAGGACGTGCTTACTGCCGCTCTTGGCGCAATTCCCCTTGCGTGCACGCCCCAATCTTCGCAGTGCACTCACGGACATGCTTCACTCGGCACTGACGCTTCCTGTACACAATCAGCTACTGCCTCTCATCCAAATCCGCGTCCAAGCGCCTAAAGTGGACGGGCCGCAGCGCGCATGCTGGCTGGCCGCAGGCTTGCTTCTGGACCCGGATCACTATTTGCAGCTAGCGGGCCGCTACTTGCAACGCCGCGCTCCGGCTGTCCGACATTTCGCCGAATTCCTTCACCACCTCCATGAGGCTGGTGGCGACGGAATTCTGTACCCATCGAACGTGCTGGGATTGCTGATCGAGCATCTTGCCGCCGGTTGCGCGCCCACGCGGCTCGCCGGCTCCGGTTGGGTTACCCCTGAGATGAACCGCGCCGATCTAGTCAAACACTTCATCAACGACTTGGCGGGCAGACCTGATACCGAGAGCACCGAGCAACTCAAACGCCTCGAAAGCCTGCCTGCTCTTATTGAATGGGGAGCAAAGCTACGGGAGGCTCGCGCCGCCCAACGCGTCGTCTGTCGCGATGCAACGTACAAGCGGCCCAGCTGGCCGCAGGTCTGCACGGCTCTGCAGCAGGGCGCACCTTCCAACCCGGCCGAGATCGCGGCCGTCGTGAACGACACGATTGAAGACCTAGAAGAACAAGTCCGCCGCAGCGACCTGAATCTAAACCTTGCCTACTGGAACGCTGATCACCACAAGAAGGCCACCAATCCGAGACATGAAGAGCTTTGCCGCAATACGTTCGCAGACCAACTGCGCGTTCGGCTGGCGCGCTTCGAGGTCGACTGCCTGCCCGAGACCCACCACGTCGACGGCAAGCGTTCTGACGCATGGTGCACCATCGGCTCGCTGGGTGGCGTGCCCATCGAAATCAAGCACGATCGCAACAAGGATCTATGGACGGCCACCCGGGCACAGCTGATGGCGCGCTATGCGGCCGATCCCCGGGCCAAGGGCTACGGCATCTACGTCGTGCTCTGGCTCGGCGAGACCAAGCGAATTCCACTGCCCTCGACGGGAGTGCGACCGCAGACGCCCGAAGAACTACAGGCCATGCTGGAGGCGGGTTTGTCGGACGAAGAGAAGCGATCGATCACGATTCACGTGCTCGATTGTTCGGTGCGTAGCGGGAAATCCGGCACGGCCGCATCACTTGTTTAGAAGACCCAAAGGTGCTCCTTAGCCGTCTCGCATTCGGTCGAGCCAGTGTCGAGGAATCTGTCGACTAGTTGACGGAATCGATATCCGTCATTTCCTAGCGTGCAGAGATGGTCTCACCGCGACTAATAGCTGTTGATTCGCCAAGGCGACCCCGATCGCTCCGCGTCTTCGGATCAAAGGACCAAATGGCCGCCTCAGCGAGGCTAGGCGGTGCTCAAACACCGGCTCCCACGCCACCAAGCTGACCTCCATACCGTCATCGAGTACGAACGTCGTACCCCGACCCGAATGGCGGCTTCGCAGCGATTGCGACCGTCCGGAGTCCGCCAGCGAAAGGCTGCTCCGCCCTGCAACGCAGCCGTTGCAGCTAAACGCTTTGCACGCGCCCGGCGAAAGGGAAGCGCGATAGATACTTTTTAAGGTGGATGACGGTCTGCTCGGGGTAGTGCACGCAGAGCGAGGATTTCCATCCTTGCTACAAACAACCTCAACGATTCACTCAGCTCTTTGTCCGCGACGCCAGTTGGCGCGCAAGCGCATCGTGAGCCCGCGTTGCAGCTTGCCCATCCACCTTCGTGGCCAATACCTTCGTTAACTGATCCAGCTGGCCCGCCGTGATGCCCACATTCATGCTGAAGCCCATGTGTGCCTGCAGTTGCGCGTCAGCCCCCGGCAACGCCGACAACATCCCGACGGTTGCGAGTTCGCGACTTTGCCAATCGAAGTTATCGCGCTCAAAGATGGCACCAAACAGATGGCTCTTCAGGTACTGATCCACCACTGGCGCGAAGTCATAGATGGCGCCCTTTGCGGGACCGCCCAGCAGCTTGGTCTGGTTCGCGGTGCCTGCCGCGAGCAGCGCTTCGCCGGTTGGAATGGGCCTTCCAGGCAGCTGCCCTTGTGCATCCTGTATGCCGCGTTGCTTGCGTGCTTCGACGACCTTCATCAGTTCGTTCAAAGCGTTCAAGCTGCGCGGAAATCCTGCGTAGGCGTAGAGCTGGATGAGCACTTCCTTCGCATCGTTGACGGTCAATCCGGCGTCCAGGCCCTGATTGAGCGCGGTAGCGAGCCGGGCCATGTCACCAGAAGCGCCGAACGCCGCGATCGGAACGATGGCCTGCTGGCGCATGGAGAGGGTATCGGACGCAGACTCCCGCTGCGTCGCCGCTGAGGTCTGTCCATGCGAGGGCGCATGCTCCATCATGGCCACAGCGCCGATTGCCAGGCCGAGGGCAAGCTTCGAGAAGCGCTTAACGTGTTGTGTACTGTTCATCGCTGACTTTCTCCATCCATTCGACGTTCTTTCCATCGAGCATTCCTGTCACCGCAAGATGTGTCATCGCCACTGCAGGCGATGCACCGTGCCAATGCTTCACACCCGGCGGGCACCAGACGACATCCCCGGCTCGTAGTTCCTGAACGGGCTTGCCCCACTCCTGTGTGCGCCCTACACCTGAAATGACGACCAGCCGCTGTCCGGCAGGATGGGTGTGCCACGCAGAACGTGCACCCGGCTCAAAAGTAACGTAGCCGCCGCTTGCGGTAATCCCGCTGGTGGCGGGCCAGAGCTGATCGACCCTGACGCGACCGGTGAAGGCCGCCTCAGGACCAGCCACGGATGGCGTGGTTCCCGCGCGAAAAATCTGCTGGGCTGTGATGGGCACGGCGGGTTCCACGGCGTAAGCCGCGCAGGCCTGCGCCATCCAAAGACATGCGCCCAAGGCGCGAAGATGGTGGTTCAAATGGGACTCCTTGTTGATCTGAAACCAGCTCAAAGAAATAGCTCAGCCATGCGTTGTGGCAGTGGCCGCCGGGCCTGCGAAATACTCTGCATCGGTAACGTGCGTCAGCCATTCAACGTTCTTGCCGTCGAGCGCTTCCTGCACGGCAATGTGCGTCATCGCAGTTGTGGCGGTCGCGCCGTGCCAGTGCTTGTGGCCGGGCGGGCACCAGATGACATCTCCCGCACGAATCTCGACGATCGGCTCGCCTTCGCATTGGGTCCACCCGCAGCCCGCTGTGACGATCAGTGTCTGGCCCAGTGGATGGGTATGCCAAGCTGAACGCGCACCGGGCTCGAAGGTGACGCTGGCGCACGACGTGCGCGCAGGCGGCGGCGGGTTGTTCAGCAAGTCGATGCGGACGGAGCCAGTGAAGCATTCAGCAGGGCCCTTGGCGGATGCTCGAGTGCCGGGACGGATGAGTTTCATAGGAGGTGCCTTTGCATTCGCCCCACTGTATTTCTGCGCCGGTTTTCTGAGAAGACTGCAAAATCAGCATGCACCTGTGCAAAACAATCACCAATGGCCAAAGAAAACCTGAACGATCTGCAAGCATTTGTGGTGGTCGCTCGCGAGCGGAGTTTCACCCGAGCGGCAGCGCAAATTGGTCTTTCGCGCTCGGCGTTGAGCCACGCGATGTTGGGGCTGGAAGCGCGGCTGGGCGTGCGGCTTCTAACGCGAACCACCCGAAGCGTTTCGACCACGGAAGCCGGCGCGCGTCTGCTCGACACGGTGGCGCCGCGTCTGCAGGAGATCGAGGCCGAACTAGGTCAGCTCAGCGCGATGCGCGACAAACCGGCCGGCACGGTGCGCATCACCGCACACGACCACGCCATCGGCACCGCGCTCTGGCCTCGCTTGATGCCCTTGCTCAAGCAGTACCCCGACATCCAGATTGAGTTCAGCGTCGACTACGGCTTCACCGACATCGAGGCGCAGCGCTTCGACGCCGGCGTGCGAGTCGGCGACCGCATCGACAAGGACATGGTGGCCGTGCGAATTTCGCCCGACATGCGGATGTCGGTGGCTGCCTCCCCTGAGTACTTGGCAGGCAAGACATCGCCGAAGACGCCGCAGGACCTGACCGAACACCGGTGCGTGAACCTGCGCCTGTCGACGCGCGGCAACCTGTACGCGTGGGATTTCGAGAAGGGTAGAAAGTCGGTCAACGTAAAGGTCGACGGGCAGACCATCTTCAACAGCACGGCCCTGATGCTGCAGGCAGCGCTCGACGGCCTGGGCTTTGCCTATGTTCCTTACGACCTGATGAAGCCACACATTGATGCAGGCCGACTGATTCCGGTGCTGGAAGATTGGTGGCCGACCTTTCCGGGCTATCACCTCTACTATGCGAACCGGCGCCAGATCGCGCCGGCGTTGGCGCTGGTGATCGAGGCGCTCAGGTATCGCAAACCCGAGCGAACTGCTTTTACCGCGAAGCGCTGAAGCGCAATGCCTTTACCACCAGCGAAAAGGCCGGCGACGGCTGCCGCTTGCTGGGGTAGTACAGGTGGTAGCCGGCGAACTTGGGGCACCAGTCCTGCAACACGCGAACCAGCCGCCCCGAGTCGATGTGCGCCATCAGCTCGTCTTCCGGCAGCAGCGAGATGCCGAGCCCGGCCAGCGATGCGTCGATCTGCGGAGGCGCGGTGTTGAAGATCAGCGGCCCATCCACGCGGACGTTGACCTTTCGGCCACGCTTCTCGAAGTCCCACACATAGAGTCCGCCCGATGTTGGCATGCGCTGGTTGATGCAGGCGTGCTTCGTCAGATCGGCCGGCGTCTTGGGGATGGAATGGACGGCGAAGTATTCGGGCGATGCCACCACCGCCATCTGCAACGGTGGCCCGATCGGCACCGCGATCATGTCGTTGTCGATCGTGTTGCCCATGCGCACGCCCGCATCGAAGCGATCGGCCACGATGTCCCGAAAGCTGTAGTTCATGTCGAACTCCAGCTTGATCTCCGGGTACTCGCGCAGCAGCGGCGTGAGCTTGGGCAGCAGCACCGTGTGCAGCACGTTGTCGCCGCAGGTGATGCGCACGGTGCCGGCGGGCTTGTCGCGCAATTCGGTAAGCGCGTCGAGTTCGGCCTCGATCTCGTCGAAGCGGTGGCCGATCGCCTTCATGAGTCGCTCTCCAGCCGATGTAGGTGCGACGCTGCGTGTGGTGCGTGTGAGCAGGCGGATCTGCAGGCCTTCTTCCAGGCCGCGGATCGCCTGGCTGAGCGCCGATTGCGTAACGCCCAATGTGCCGGCCGCTTTGGTGAAGCTGCCTTCGCGGGCCACCGTCACAAAGGCCAGGAGGTCGTTGAGATTGCGTCTTGGCATGTTGGTCTTCGCGAGGCGTGCACTGATTAGTGAGGGTAATAAATGTATTAAGCATTCATTACCTAGTCAATTTCCTCGTCGATCGGCAGACTTGCCGTAAAGGAACATCGACCATGAAAACCCAAACAGACACCCCTTCCGATCGCCGCGAATTTTTGAAGATGGCTGGCACCGGCGCCGCTGCCGCCGGCATGTTGTCGACGACTGGCGCCACATTGGCAGCGGCGCCGAAGAAGAGGACCCGGTTGTCAAACGGCGCAGACAATTTCTACACGAGCGACGAAGTCACCGTGCAAAAGGTCAGCTTCAAGAACCAGTACCAGATGACCATCGCAGGAAACCTCTTCCTTCCCAAAAAGCTGGACCGCAAGAAGCGCAGCCCGGCGATCGTCGTCGGTCATCCCATGGGGGCGGTGAAGGAGCAGAGCGCGAACCTGTACGCGACCAAGATGGCGGAACAGGGCTTCGTGACGATTTCGCTGGACCTCGCGTTCTGGGGCGGCAGTGACGGACAGCCGCGCAATGCAGTCTCGCCCGACATGTATGCCGAGAGCTTCAGCGCTGCAGTCGATTACCTTGGCAGCCAGGCGCTCGTCGACAGGCAGCAGATCGGCGCCATCGGCGTGTGCGGCAGCGGCAGCTTCGTCATCAGTGCAGCCAAGATCGATCCGCGGATGAAGGCCATCGCTACGGTGAGCATGTACGACATGGGCTCGGCCAACCGCGATGCGCTGAACCACTCGCAGACGGTCGCTCAGCGCAAGCAGATCATCGCTGCGGCCGCCGAGCAACGGCAGGCGGAGTTCAACGGCGGCGCTGTCCAATACACCGGCGGAACGGTGCTCGCGCTGGCAGCCGACACGCATCCCATCCAACGCGAGTTCTTCGATTTTTATCGCACGCCGCGCGGCGAGTTCACCCCCAAGGGCGCATCGGCGCGCACCACCACGATGCCGACGTTGACCAGCAACGTGAAGTTCATGAACTTCTACCCGTTCAACGACATCGAGACGATCTCGCCTCGGCCGATGCTGTTCATCACTGGTGACCAGGCGCATTCCAGGGAGTTCAGCGAAGACGCCTACAAGCGCGCCGCCGAACCGAAGGAACTGCTCATCGTTCCGGGCGCCGGCCATGTGGATCTGTACGACCGCGTCACGCTGATCCCTTTCGACAAGCTGACCTCGTTCTTCAACAAGCACCTCGTTGGGGCGAGCGCCTGATGACGGCACAAGCCATTGGTGCGTCGGCCGGCAGCGCCGTTTTGGACGAACGAAGCGAAGCGCAGCCAGCCCACTGGGGCGGAGTCTTCGCGATGACGCTGTGCGTCTTCGCACTGATCGCCTCGGAGTTCATGCCCGTCAGCCTGCTGACGCCGTTGGCGACCGACCTCAAGGTCACCGAAGGCATGGCGGGGCAGGGCATCGCCATCTCCGGCGCCTTCGCGGTGCTCACCAGCCTGTCGATCTCGGCAATCGCCACGAGGATCGACCGCAAGGCACTGCTGCTGTCGCTGACCGCGCTGATGTGCCTCTCGGGGGCCATCGTCGCGCTCGCACCCAACTACCTGACCTACATGGCGGGCAGAGCGCTGATCGGTGTCGTGGTCGGTGGCTTCTGGTCCATGTCGGCGGCCACCGCCATGCAACTCGTGCCACCGTCCAAGGTGCCGCGTGCACTCGCGATCTTCAACAGCGGCAATGCGCTGGCCACGGTCGTGGCGGCGCCGCTGGGCTCCTTCCTCTCCTCGGTCATCGGGTGGCGCGGCGCGTTCTTCTGCCTGGTGCCAGTCGCGGCGATCGCATTCGTCTGGCAGTGGTTCAGCCTGCCGGCCATGAAGGTACAGCCACGTTCGCGTGGCTCGGGCAATGTCTTCAGGCTCTTCAAGAACCGGCTGGTCGTGCTCGGCATGTTGGCAGTTGGCATCTTCTTCATGGGGCAGTTCGCGCTGTTCACTTACCTGCGGCCGTTCCTGGAGACAGTGACGCAGGTCGATGTGTCAGCGCTGCCGCTGGTGCTGCTGACGCTGGGTGTCGCTGGCTTCGTCGGCACCACGGTCGTCGGCCGGTTTCTGAAGCTCGGGTTCTACGGCACGCTGACGATCATTCCGGTGCTGATGGCCGCGATCGCGGTAACGCTTATCGCCGTGGGAGGCTCGGTGTCTGCCACGACGGTCCTGCTGGGCGTCTGGGGCCTGGTGGCAACCGCAGCGCCGGTCGGCTGGTGGCTGTGGATCGCACGCACGCTGCCGCAAGACGCCGAAGCCGGCGGCGGGCTCATGGTGGCGGTGGTGCAACTCTCCATCGCGCTCGGCTCCACGGTGGGTGGCCTGCTGTTCGACGGCAGTGGCTACCGGAGCACCTTTGTTTTCAGCGCCGGCTTGTTGCTGATCGGCGCGTTTCTGGTTGTCTTGACAGCGCGTGCTGACCGCACGAAATCGACATGACCCAAAGCCTCGTTCCTTTCGCCACGACGGTCAAACCTCGCAGACGGTGGCGCCTGCACCTCGCGGGCCTGTGCATCGGCCTGCTCGCTGTCGGTGCCAGTCACGCCGAGTCACGCATGTGGATGACCGTCGGCGAACGTCGCATGGCCGTGACCCTGGCCGATACGGAGGCCGCCCGTGCGTTCGCTGCGCGACTGCCGATGACGCTCGACATGACCGATCTCAACGCCAACGAAAAGAAGTTCGACTTGGCGAAGGAGTTGCCCGCGAACGCTAGGCGACCGGGAACGATCCGCAACGGCGACCTCATGCTGTACGGCACGAGCACCGTAGTCGTCTTCTATCTGACCTTCGATTCGCAGTATTCGTACACGCGTCTGGGTCGGGTGGACGACCCGGCCGGGTTGGCGCAAGCGCTTGGACAGGGCAGCGTCAAGGTCGGATTCTCAAGGCAATGAAGACTCAACGCAGCCCGCGGCCTGAAATTCATTAGCTGAAGTAATAAAGGCATTAAGCATTTGTCACGTAGTCGACGCGCGGCGTGTTTGACACAGTCGAACGCGGCAAAGAACAACCAAAAAAGCCCGCAGACGGCTTCGCAGCGCACGGTCAAGCACGGCCCGGCCAACACGCACCGCGATGAGCTGGCGAACTGCCACCGCATCCCATTTTGAAAGGACACCGTCCATGCCCCACGAAATCAAGAATGATCTCCCGTCCGAACTCAATGCGGACGAAGCGGCACTGCTTCGAGAGATGCCCGCACTCAACGACGTGGGTCAAGCGCGACGCACGTTCATGATGCAGACCGGCGGCGGTGGCGTCGGCCTCTTCGCCGCCAACCTGCTGGCGACCGAATCTGCGCTCGCGCAGATGCCGCCTGTGCCCGGCGCGGCCTCCGCGCCCGTCGTCGCGCAGAACGTCGTGAAGGTCAGCTTCCTGGTCAACGGCACACCGCATGCGCTGGACATCGACTCACGCGTCGTGCTGCTCGACGCGCTTCGCGAGCGCCTTGCGCTGACAGGCTCCAAGAAGGGGTGCGACCAGGGCCAGTGCGGCGCCTGCACCGTGCTGGTGGACGGACAACGCGTCCTCTCCTGCCTGACGCTGGCCGCTACGCTGCAGGGCCGGGAGGTCACGACCATCGAAGGACTGGCGAAGGGAGACCAGCTGCATCCTATGCAGGCGGCCTTCATCAAGCACGACGGCTTCCAGTGCGGCTACTGCACGTCGGGCCAGATCTGCTCCGCAGTCGGCATGCTGGGCGAAGCGCAACGCGGCCAGGTCAGCCACGTCACCGAGAACGTCGGCAAGACCACCACGCGCCTGACCCACGACGAGATCAAGGAGCGCATGAGCGGCAACATCTGCCGCTGCGGTGCCTATCCGGGCATCGTCGCGGCGATTCAGGAGGTGCATTCGGGCCGGCAGGCCGCACAGACCTGGGGCTTCGCCACCGAGACGCAGCTGGCGATGACCACGACACCCAGCAAGGAGGACGGCCATGCGACCGTTTGAGTACGTGCGGGCAACGGATGCCACGTCCGCGACCGCCGCCATGTCGGCCCTGCCGCAAGCCAAATACCTCGCGGGCGGAAGCAATCTGCTGGACCTGATGAAAGAAGACGTCGAGCGCCCGACGCGCCTGGTCGACATCACCCGCCTGCCGCTGCGCGACATCCAGCGCACGCGCGCCGGCCTCTCTATCGGGGCCCTGGCCACCAACACAGAAACGGCCAACCACCCGCTGATCCGCGAGAACTACCCGCTGCTCACGCAGGCGATCGTCGCGGGCGCCTCGGGTCAGCTGCGCAACATGGCCACCAACGGCGGCAACCTGTTGCAGCGCACGCGCTGCAACTACTTCTACGACACATCCATGCCGTGCAACAAGCGCGAGGTCGGCAGTGGCTGCGGCGCGCGCGAGGGCCTCAACAAGATCGGCGCGATCCTCGGCTGGAGCGAAGCCTGCGTCGCGACCTATCCCGGCGACATGGCCACGGCGTTGTACGCACTCGATGCCAGGGTGCGTGTGCGCGCGCCGGACGGCCGCGAGCGGCTGATCGCCATCACCGACTTCCATCGGCTGCCGGGCGACACGCCGCAGCGCGACAACAACCTGGAGCATGGAGAGTTGATCGTCGCGATCGAGCTACCCGTGTCCGCGGGAGACTTCGCGCGCAACTCGCACTACCTGAAGGTGCGCGACCGCGCCTCGTACGCTTTCGCGATGGTCTCCGTGGCCGCCGCGCTGGACATGGACGGCAGCAGGATCAGGCAGGCGCGCGTGGTGCTGGGCAGCGTCGCGCACAAGCCCTGGCGCAGTGCCGAGGCCGAAGCGGTGCTCGTGGGCCAGCGTGCCGACGAGGCCACATTCCAACGCGCTGCCGAAGCCGCGCTGCGCGATGCGCGTCCGCTGGCGCACAACGCCCACAAAGTGGAACTGGGTCGCCGTTCTGTGGTGCGGGCGCTGATGCGCGCTTCGCGCCTGGCGTGAAGAAGGGAAATCACATGGCACGCTATCTAGGCAAGGAAACGACCCGCGTCGACGGGCTCGCCAAGGTCACCGGCAAGGCGAAGTACACGGCAGAGTTCCAGATCCCGAATGTCAGCTACGGCTTCATCGTGCTGAGCACGGTGGCCAAGGGCCGCATCACCGCCATCGACACGCGCCAAGCCGAACAGGCGAGCGGCGTGATCCGTGTCTTCACGCATCTGAACGCGGGCAGGCTCGGTCCGGCACCCGCGGCCGGTGCAGCACCAGCGTGGTCGTGGCCGCTGCAATCGGACCGCGTTTTCTTCAACGGCCAGCCGATCGCGCTGGTCGTGGCCGAGAGCTACGAACAGGCAAGGTATGCGGCGCGGCTCGTCAAAACGACCTACCAGACCGAGTCGCACAACACCGACTTCTCGACGGTGCTGGACCGCGCGCAGCCGGACCCCGCCACGGCAAAGGGCACGCCCCGCGGCAACCCGGTCGCCGCGATGCAGGCCGCGGCGGTCAAGGTCGAGGCGGAGTACCGCATTCCGATCAACCACCACAACCCGATCGAGCCGCACGCGGCCATCGCGCTCTGGCAGGGCGATCAGCTCACGATCTTCGACAAGACGCAAGAAGTCTTCGGCGTGCAGAAGCATCTGGCAGAAAGCTTGGGCGTGCCGGCGGAGAACATTCGCGTGGTGTCGCCATTTGTCGGTGGTGCCTTCGGTGCATCGCTCAAGCCGAACTACTACCCGTCGTTGACGGCGATGGCGGCGCGTGAACTCAAGCGCCCGGTCAAGGTGGTCTACACACGCACCCAGATGTTCACCGGACACGGTTACCGGCCAAACACCATCCAGAAGATCGCGCTGGGCGCCGACCGCAACGGCAAGCTGACATCGATGATCCACGAGGCGTTTCACAACACCTCGTCGTTCGAGGCGTTCTCGGATTCGACCACCGGCTTCACGCGGCAGCTCTACGCCTGCCCCAATCTTCATGCGCCGCTGAAGGTCGCGGCAACGGATCTGGCCACGCCGACGTGGATGCGCGCGCCCGGCGCGGTGAGCGGCATGTTCGCGCTGGAATGCGCCATGGACGAACTGGCCTACACGCTCAAGATCGATCCGATGGAATTGCGGCTCGTCAACTACGCCGAAGTCGATCCTGAAAGCGGCAAGCCCTTCTCCAGCAAGGCGTTGCGCGAGTGCTATCGCCTGGGTGCCGAGAAGTTCGGCTGGAAGAACCGCAAGGCCGAGCCACGCTCGATGCGCGACGGCCGCCTGCTGGTGGGATGGGGCATGGCCTCCAGCGTGTGGGGTGCGATGCAGATGCCCGCCAGCGCACGCGTCATCTTCCGTGCCGATGGGACCGCGAGCGTGACCAGCGCGACCAGCGACATCGGGCCGGGCACCTACACGGTGATGACCATGATCGCGGCCGAGTTCCTCGGTCTTCGGCTAGACCAGGTGCATTTCGAGCTAGGCGACACGCGGCAGCCGAAGGCGCCGGCGCAGGGCGGCTCGTGGACAACATCCAGCGTGGGTTCGGCGGTGCGAGGTGCGGCGCTCACCATCGTCGCGAAGCTGCTGGATCTTGCGAACCGGGATGCAGCGTCGCCGCTGAAGGGCGCGAACGCAGCGGACGTGGAAATGCTCGATGGCGTCTTGCGCCTCAAGAGCGATCCGTCGCGCTCGGTCGTCATCGCGGAGGTCATGCGCCACACCGGCACGAGCGAGATCGCCGAGACCTACGACTCGTCACCGTCGCCCGAGCGCGCGAAGTACGCCTCGCTCGCGCACGGCGCGCAGTTCGTCGAGGTGAAGGTCGATCCGGACCTGGGTACGGTAAAGGTCACTCGCGTCATCGAGGTCACGGCCTGCGGCAAGATCCTGAATCCGCTCGCCTCCCACAGCCAGGAGATCGGTGGCGTGGTCTGGGGCATCGGCATGGCACTGGAAGAAGCGACCGAGATCGACCACCGCTACGGCCGAATCATGAATGCCAACCTGCAGCACTACCACGTGCCGGTGAACGCCGACATCCATTCCATCGAAACCATCTTCGTCGAGGAAGAAGACACCATCGTCAATCCGCTGGGCGTGAAGGGCATGGGCGAGCTGGGCATGGTGGGGATTCCCGCCGCCATCGCCAACGCGATCTTTCATGCCACTGGCAGGCGTGTGCGCGATCTTCCGATCACACCGGAGAAACTGATTTGACTACGCCGAGCGACAGACCACCTGATGCAATTAATTCTTCTGGCTCGACGAGACAAAAGAGCGGAATGAAGCTCAACATCGTCGTTGACGGTGCTGTCGTTGCAACTGGAGAGCTTGACACCAGTCCAAGTGCAGCGGATTTCGCCTCGCTTCTTCCCATGACGCTGCATTTCCAAGACTACGAGGCAACAGAGAAGATCGCAGATCTGCCGCGCAAGCTTTCAACTGAAGGCGCCCCGATTTCGTATACGCCGTCATCGGGGGACATTTGCTTCTACGCTCCGTGGGGAAACATTGCTTTCTTTTACCAAGATGGCGCATCTTCAGACGGACTGGTACGCCTTGGGCGTCTTCAATCAGGGCTTGATCGCTTAAGCAAATGCAATCAAGACAGTTTGGTCGCGGACCTGTACTTGGTCTAAGTTGGAAAAGGCCGCTGGCAATCCGAGGGCAGCGTTTCGACGAGCGCTTCAGATTGAGCCAGTCCATTGCGACGTCATCGCGACTGGCCGTTTTCAGCGCCGAAGCTGTCGTTCGATGGGATCGTTGCCAACGACCGAGAACAGTCTGAAGCAGCCGTCCAACACGCGCGACGTACCGTATGTCGGCTTGTGGGACCATGCCCTGCCCCAACGAAGCGTCGCTGATGCAACCCACGTCCGCTCCAACGATGAGCCTGTTGCCCAACCGGCGATAACCACAGGCACGCAAACACCCAGTTGCCATTCGTTGGTCGGCCCACAAGTGGCCGAAATCCCAGGCTATCGCCGGTTGAACCGGCGTTTGGTTCGCATGCAAACAACGCGCTTGCATCCTTCTCCTCGGTGATGACTACTTCTCAGGTATACCAGCTTGGCTCCGGGATCTGCCCCCTCAGCGCATAGGCACCCACCTCGCGCCGCTTGTAGGCGATGGGGTCATGCAGCGAATGCGTGCGGATGTTGCGCCAGAAGATGTCCAGGCCCACCGCGTTCGAGGTGGCGCGCGCGCCAGTGACCTCGAACACCTTGGTGCCGATCTCCAGCCCGATGTCGACCGCCGCCTGCTTGGCCGCCGCAATGCGCACCGCCACGCGCCCGCGGGCCTCGGGTGTCAGGGCATCGCGCTCGGCGTGCAGCAGCGCGGAGATTTCCGCGCCGGCCGAGTTGGCGAGTTCTTCCGCCGCCCACAGGCGCGATTGCAGCGTGCCGTAGGCCTCCAGGATGTACCACTCATCGCTCGCAGCCTCCTTGTTGTCCCCGCCGTAGGGCCAGGCGCGCGTCTTCTCGCGCGTGTAGCCCGCGGCCGTCTTCAGCGCGCCCTCGGCGATGCCCAGGTAGAAGTTCGCGAACACGAGCTGGATCGCCGGCAGGTTCAGCGTCTCGTAGGTGCGGCTCTGGTAGACCTTGTCGACATAGCCCGCGGCGCTCGCCCAGTCGATGCGCACGTCCTCGATGATCACGCCGCCCGATTCGGACAGGCGCTGGCCCAGGTGGTCCCAATCGTCGAGGTAACGGATGCCGTCCTGCTTCGACGGCACGATCGCGAAGATGTGCTTGTCGGTGCCTTGCAGCACGCCTTCGAGCACGGTGAGGTCCGAGACCTTCGAGCCGGTCGAGAACGACTTGCGGCCGTTGTAGGCCAGCTGTCCGTCGACCTCGGTGATCACCAGATCACCGTCGCGCGGATTCACCGCGCCGCCGAAGAACAGGTCGTTGGCCGTGTAGAGCGCCTCCACCGCGTCGATCTGTTCCGACGTACCCACCAGGTGCACCGCCCAGGCCCAGAGGTAGTGATAGCCCAGCAGCTGGCCGATAGAGCCGTCGCCCGAGGCCACGATGCGGATCACCTTATAGGCCGTGTCCCAGGACTGCCCCGCCCCGCCATGCTGTACCGGGCCGAGCAGCGTGGTAAGGCCCGCGTCCTTGAGCAGCTGCACTTCGGCCGTGGGCACCGCCTGCTGGCGGTCGCGCGCGACCTGGTCGACCGCGAGGATGGCGGCCACCTCGGCGGCGCGGGCCAGCCACTGGGGTGCGTCGGCCGGACGCGGCTTGCCTTGCCAGGGCGAGGTCTTGAGCGCTTGCTCGAGCGTGAGGCTCATGGTGCGAACTCCTGATAAAACGGATGGGACAAGGTGCCGGGCCTTCAGACCGCGGCGTGGGAAACAGCGCCGGCTACATCGCCTTCGCCGAAATAGAAAGACTGGATGTCGGCGCGCTGGCGCAACGCCTGCGCGTCACCGCTCAAGACCGCCACGCCGGCATCGAGCACGGTCGCGCGGTCCGCGTACTGCAGCGCCACGGTGGAGTTCTGCTCGGCCACGAGGATCGACAGGCCCTCCTCGCGGTTGAGTCGCCGCAGCTGCTCGAAGATGTCGCGCACCACGAGCGGCGCGAGGCCCATCGACGGCTCGTCGAGCACCAGTAGCCGGGGCCGCGACATCAGCGCGCGACCGATGGCCGTCATCTGCTGCTCGCCGCCGGAGCTTAGGCCCGCCAGGGTCTTTCGCCGGTCCTTGAGCTTCGGAAAGATCGTGTAGGCCCGCGCAAGGTCTTCGGCGACTTCCGCGCGTCGCGCGCTGCGCCCGAGCGCGCCGGTCAGCAGGTTTTCCTCCACCGTCAGCGTGCGAAAGCAGTGGCGGCCCTCCAGCACCTGCACCAGGCCCAGCCTCACGAGGTCGGCCGGGCTCGTGCGGCCGGTGTCGCGCCCGTCGAAGACGATGCGCCCGGCCGTCACCTCACCGCGCTCGGCCGGCAGCAGGTTCGACACCGCCTTGAGCGTGGTCGACTTGCCCACCCCGTTGGCGCCGAGCAGCGCGTGGATCTCGCCGACGCGCACCTCCAGGCTCACGCCGTGCAGCGCGACGATCGAGCGCTGATACACGGCCGCTACCGCCTCGATGCGCAACAAGGGGGCCGTCACCTCAGCTCCACGCGTGGAACGGTGGATTCACGCCATTGAGGAAGTAGTTGCCCACGATGGCGTACTTCCAGCGCACCGGGTCGTGCAGCGTGTGCGTGCGCGCATTGCGCCAGTGGCGGTCCAGGTTGTACTGGCCCAACGTCGAGCGCGTGCCAGCCAGCTCGAAAAGCTTGTTGGTCGCCAGGATCGCGATTTCGGTGGAGAGCACCTTGGCCTCGGCCGTCGCGATCTGCGCTGCGGCCACGCTGTCGGCACCGGGTGCGGCCACCGCGCGGTCTATGGCGCGGCCCGCGCGCTCCAGCAGCGCTTCGCTCGCATGCAGGCGGATCTGCAGGTCGCCCACGGCCTGGATCGAATACGGGTCTTCCCATGCATGCTCACGCTGGCTGTCGATCCACGGACGCGTCTTGGTGCGGATGAAATCGACCGTCTCGGCAATAGTGCCACGCGCAATACCCACATCGACCGCCGCCTGGATGATCTGGAAGATCGCGCCATCAGCCGAAGGCGTGTCGTAGCCCTTGAACGCCGGGATCAGGTGCGACTTGGGCACCTTCACATGGTCGATGACCACCGTGCCGCTGAGCGTGGTGCGCTGGCCGAAGGCCGACCAGTCGTCGATCACCGTGAGGCCCGGCGCATTGCGATCGGCCACCACGTACCAGGTGTTGCCCGCTTCGTCGTTGGCCACGATGGGCACATAGTGCGCGAGCAGCGCACCGGTCGAATAGAACTTCTTGCCGGTCACCACCACGTGGTCGCCCGCGTCGGTGAAGCGCGTCTCAAAATCGGCCGCGCGCTTCGAACCCGACTCCGAGAACGCATTGCCCCAGCGCACGCCGCGAAGAAAGTCGGCGAAGAACAGTGTCTGCTGCGCGGCATCAGACACCGTGCGCACCGCGGCAACGAAACCCAGGTGGTTCTGCGTGATCTGCCCGAGTGACGGGTCGGCCGCCGAGATGATCGCGATCACCTCGGCCAGCGTGGCGTACGACACCTCCGCGCCACCGAAGGCCTTGGGCACGTTGATAGCCCAGAGCCCGCTTTGCGAGTAGGCATCGATCTCCTCGACCGGCCAGCGGCGCAGACGGTCGCGCTCGGAGGCGCCGACGATCAGCCGGGCGGCCAGCGCGTGCGCCACGGCGATGGCCTCGGCGTCGTCGCGGATCACATGCGCGGGCGTGTCGGACAGTGGCAGGCCGGGCACGGGATCGTTGGCGGCGGCTAGTGCGGGTGCAGGGGGTTGGAGAACGGCGGACATGGAATGAGCTTTCCTTTCAGATGCGGGTGGGCTTGCGGATCAGTCGTCGATGCTCTTGCGCACCTTCACGTTCTTCTCTTTCGCATAAGCCAGCGAAGACTTCTCGATGATCGGACGCAGCAGCTTCCAGTCGGGCGCGATCCAGTCGGACACCACGTTCCACTTGCTGCCGTCCCACTGCTGGAAGGCCACGCGGCCGTCGCCTTCGTGGTTGTCCCAGGTCACGTTGATCGAATGGAAAAGGCCCTTGGCGCCGAGTGCGGCGGCGCGCGCTTCGTCGATCTTCAGGTTCTCCAGGCCCCAGCGGATCTCGTCGCCGGTGAGCGTGCGCTTGCCGAATTTCGCTTGCGCGATGCGGATGGCCTCGACGTTCAGGATGCCATTGAGCACGCCCAGGTTGTGATAGACACTGCCGATGCGCTTGGGGTCCTGCAGGTTGCCCTTGCCCGCGCCGTACACGACCTTCGCGATGTCCTGCAGCACGGGGTACTGCGCGCCCGCCGCCACGGTGGTGATCGCCACATAGCCCTTGGCCGCATCGCCCGCGGGGATCACGTCTTCCTCCGAGTTGGACCACACGTTGCCCACGATGTGGTCGACCGGAAAGCCGGTCTTCTGCGCCGTCTTGAGCGCCACCGGATTCATCACGCCCCAGCCGCGCAGCACCACGTAGTCGGGCTTGGTGCGGCGGATGGTGAGCCACTGCGACTGCTGCTCGTTGCCCGGATGCGGCACCTCGATCTGCTGCAGCGTGAAGCCGTACTTCTTCGCGAGCAGCTCATAGACCGGGATCGTTTCCTTGCCGTAGGGCGAGCCGTGGTACAGCACCACGATCTTCTTGCCCTTGAGCTTGTCAGCGCCGCCCTCCTTGCCTGCGATGTAGTTCACGATGCCCGAGGTTTCGCTGTACGGGTTGAGCAGCAGCGGAAAGATGTACTTGAACACGCGCCCGTCGGTGGTATCGGTGCGGCCGTGGTTGATGGTGAGCAGCGGCACCTTGTCGGCCGTCACGCGGTCGATGAGCGCATAGGCGATGCCAACCGACAAGGGGTTCCAGGTCGCGATGCCGGGGCGTTGCTTCAGGCGCTCATATACCTCTACGCCGCGCTCCACTTCATATTGCGTCTCGCCCTCCTCCCAGGTCAGCTTGACGCCGCCCACGCCGCCGTCCCGTGTGTTCACCAGGTTCAGGTAGTCGATGAAGCCGCCAAAGAAGCCTGTGCCGCCGGCCGCGTAGGGGCCGACGCGGTAGCTCTGCAGCGGGAAGAATTGCTCATTGCCGTCGGCATGCGCGAACTGCAGGCCGACCAAGGACAGAGTGGCGGCCAGGGCCGCGGTTTTCAGGTGCTTGATGAAGGACATGGTGATGAAGGCTCTTGGGATGTGAAGGAAGAAGGAAATGGAATCGGAAGTGGTGTGCGCTCAGGCGGGCGCGAGCCGCTTTCGTGCTCGGTCCCACAGGGCGACCAGCCCCTGCGGCTCCGCGGAGAGAAAGAAAATGATCAGTGCGCCCAGCACGATGCGCTGGCTCATGTCGAGCACGCCCGAATCGAACCAGCCGCCGAAGAGAAAGCTGCCCACGCGCGAGAGAAGCAGCGGGAACACCACGATCAGCGCCGCGCCGAAGAAGGCGCCTCGGATCGTCGCGAGCCCGCCGATGATCACGATGAAGAGGATCTGAAACGAGCGGTCGAGGTTGAAGCCCGCGGGCTCCACCGTGCGCAGGTACACGAAGCCCCACAGCACGCCCGCCACGCCGACGATGAACGACGACACCGCGAACGCCAGCAGCTTGGTGCGCAGCACCGGCACGCCGATGACGCGCGCGGCCAGTTCGTTGTCGCGCACGGCAATGAAGTGGTGGCCCGTCTGCGTGCGCACGAGACGCCAAGCGAGCAGCGTCAGCACGGTGACGATGCTCAGCGAGAAAAGGTAGCGGCCCACCGGCGTGTCGAACACGACGCCGGCCACTTCGAGCGCAGGCGCATCGATCACGCCCGAGGCGTTGTCGTTGCTGAACCAGCTGAACTTGGTCAGCGCCCATTGCACGAAGAACTGCGCGGCCAGTGTCGACACCGCCAGGTAGAAGCCGCGCAGCCGCAGGCTCGGCAGCCCGAACACCAGCCCGACGGCCGTGGCGGCCAGACCCGCGAGGCTGATGCTCACGAGCAGCGGAAGCCCTTCCACCCGCAGGTTGAAGTTGTAGGCGGCGAAAGCGCCAACCGCCATGAAAGCCGCCGTGCCCAGCGACAACTGGCCCGCGTAGCCGGTCAGCAGGTTGAGCCCGACCGCCGCGAGCGATAACGCGAGGAACGGGATCAGCAACGCGTCGAACACATAGCCGGACGCGACGAATGGCACGACACCGAAAGCGATGACCAGAACGACCAGCGGCAAGGTCCATGGAGGCACGTAAACGGTACGCATGGCTCAGGCACGCTCGACCAGCTTCTGCCCGAACAACCCGTTCGGCCGGATCAGCAGGAACGCCAGCGCCGCCACATACGCGAACCAGCTCTCGATGCCGCCGCCCACGAAAGGCCCGATGTACACCTCGGCCAGCTTCTCGAGTGCGCCGATCACCAGCCCGCCGACGATGGCGCCAAGGATCGAATCGAAGCCGCCCAGCACCAGCACCGGCAACGCCTTCAGCACCACCAGCGACAGCGAGAACTGCACGCCCAGCCGCGCGCCCCACAGCAACCCGGCCACCAACGCGATGACACCAGCCGCAGCCCACACCGTGGCCCAGATGCGCGGCAGGCGCAGGCCCACTGCAATCGCTGCATAGGTGTCGTCCGCCACCGCGCGGAACGCGAGGCCCACGCGGGTGTAGCGGAAGAACGCCGAGAGCAGCGCGACCATCACGCCGGCTGTTGCGGCTGCGAACAGGTCGAAGGTCGAGACCATGATGCCGAGAAACTGCAGCGGCTCGTCAGCGATGCCCAGTTCCAGCGCATGCACCTGCGTGCCCCACACCAGCTGCGCCACGCCCTCGATCACGTACGAGAGGCCCAGCGTCGCCATGAACAGCGTGATCGGCGGCTGGTTGACCAGCGGGCGCAGCACGGTGCGCTCGATGGCAAGGCCCAGCAGCACCATGAGTGCGAAGGTCAGCGCGAGCGCCAGTGCAAAAGGCACGTTGCGCTCCACCAGGCTCACGAAGGTGAGCGCGGCGAACAGCAGCTGCGCACCCTGCGCGAAATTGAGCACGCCCGATGTCTTGTAGATCAGCACGAAGCCGATGGCCACGAGCGAATACATCACACCCGAGAGCAGGCCGCCGATGAGCACCTCGGTGAAGAAGCTGAAGTCAGCGCTGTCCATCAGCCCTGCCCCTCTGCATCGTCGTGGGCCACGCCCAGGTAGGCGTCGATCACCGCCGGGTCGCTACGCACTTCGGCCGGCGTTCCGTCGGCGATCTTGCGGCCGTAGTCGAGCACGGCCACGCGGTCCGACAAACCCAGCACCACGCCGATGTCGTGCTCGATGAGCAGGATGGTGGTGCCGAACTCGTCGCGCGCGGCGCGTACGAAATGCGCCATCTCGCGCTTCTCGGTGACGGTCATGCCCGCCATCGGCTCGTCCAGCAGCAACAGTTGCGGCGAGGCGACCAGCGCACGCGCCAGCTCGACGCGCTTCTGCAAACCGTAGGCCAGCGTGCCGGCCAGCCGCTCGCTCACGGCGCCCAGCCCGAGAAAGCCGATGATCGCGTCGGCCCGTGCGCGCGCATCCTCGCGTTCACGGCGTGCGCGGCCGAGTCCGATCAGTTGCTCGATGAAGGTGGAGCGCCCCGCATCGACGCAGCCGAGCACGATGTTGTCACGCACGCTCAAGCCCTTGAAGAGCGCAAGGTTCTGGAAGGTGCGCGCGATGCCCAGCCGGGCCAGCCGCGCCGTCGGCACATGGCCGAAGCTGCGCCCACCGATCCACACGCGCCCGCGGTCGGGCCGGTACAGCCCGCTGATGACATTGACCAGCGAGCTCTTGCCGGCACCATTGGGCCCGATGACGGCGCGGATCTCTCCCTTGGCGATCGCGAGGTCCACGCCCGACAGCGCGGTGACGCCGCCGAATGACAGGTCGATGCCCTCCAGCCGCAGCACGGCCGAGGTCGCGGTGTCTTCCCCGGCCGGCGCCGTGCGGCCCGCCGGCATGAAGGCCACCGGATCGACACCCAGCGAAACCGGACCCGCCTCGAAGAGAACGTCGCGCATCACAAGACTCACGCAACCGCTTCCAGCGCCGGCTTGCTGTGCTTGCCGGCATTAGCGCCCTGCTCGGCTTCGAGCTTGCGCACCAGCGGCAGCACCTTCTCGCCGAAATACTCCACCTCTTCGATGAAGTGCAGGAAGCCGGTCAAGATCAGGTCGACACCGATGGCCTTGAGCGCCACGATGCGCTCGGCAATCTGCAGTGGCGTGCCGATGAGGTTGGTTCGGAAGCCGTCGTTGTATTGCACGAGGTCTTCGAAGGTCGACTTGGCCCAGTTGCCCTCGCCTTCCGGCGATGCCTTGCCGGCCTGTTTCACCGCGTCGCCGAAGGCATGCACCGCCTCCACGTGCGCGTGCTTGATGATGTCGGCCAGCACGGCCTTCGCTTCCTCTTCGGTATCGCGGGCGATCACGAAGGCGTTCACGCCGATGCGCACCATGTGGCCGTTCTGTGCGGCCTTGGCCTGGATGTCGTCGATTTGTGCCTTCAGGCCTTCGGGCGTGTTGCCATTGGTGAAGTACCAGTCCGACACGCTGGCCGCGTTGTCGCGCGCGGCACGCGAGCTGCCGCCCTGGAAGATTTCGGGGTGCGGCTTTTGCACCGGCTTCGGGCTCAACGTGTAGTCGCTGAAGCGATAGAAGTCGCCCTTGAAGGTGAAGTTGTCCTGCGTCCAGATACCCTTGAGCGCGCGGATGAATTCGTTGGAACGGCGGTAGCGCTCGTCGTGCTCCAGCCATGGCTCGCCGATGGCCTGGAATTCGCCCTTGAACCAGCCGCTCACCACGTTGATGGCGATACGGCCGTTAGAGATGTGGTCGATGGTGGCGATCTGCTTGGCCACCACGGCCGGGTTCCACGGGCCGGGCAGGATCGCGGCCAGCACCTTGAGCTTGGTGGTCGCATGCAGCAGCGCCTGGCTGAACGACACCGACTCGTGCTGGTACTCCGCGCCGTAGCCCGCGGTGAAGCGGATCTGGCTCAGCGCATATTCGAAGCCGGCCGTCTCGGCCGCGAGCGCCAGGCGCTGGTTGTATTCAAGGCTCCAGTCGGTGCGCTGCTCGATGGTGCTGACCACGAGGCCGCCGCTGACGTTGGGCACCCAGTAGGCGAACTTGACGGGGGCGGGGGTGGAAGGCGTTTGGCTCATGGCAAGGCTCTTTCTCTGTAAAGGTCGAAGGGGCTTCAGGCGGGCAGCGCCACGGGCACGGCCCTGCGACGAGCGGCTGCGGGCGTCGTGGCCGGGATGGCCGGGGAGGCGTCGCGCAGTTGCGGCACGGCACGCGCCACGGCCAGCGCGATGCGTTCGCGCAGCGCCGGGTTGGCGATCTCGTAGCCTTCGAAATCCTTCTCGACCGCGTAGACGCCGATGGGCAGCGTGCGCGCCTGGAAGAAGCTGAAGAGCGGGCGCAGTTGGTGGTCGATGACCAGCGCATGCCGGTCGCTGCCGCCGGTGGCCGCAAGCAGCACGGGCTTGTCGGTCAGCGCCTCGTGGTGAACGAAGTCGAACAGGTGCTTGAAGAGGCCGGTGTAGGAACCGCGATAGACCGGGCTCGCGACCAGCAGCAGGTCAGCCGACTCGATGGCCGCAATGCTTTCCTCGACGACCGCAGGCAACTGGTTGCGGTACAGCACGCCCGCGAACTGCGGACCAATCTCGCCGAGCGAGATCACGCGCGCATCGATGGCGAATCCATCGCCGAGCGCGGCCAGCAGCTCATCGACCAGCACCAGCGTGCGCGAGGGACGTTGCAGGCTGCCGGAAACGGCAACGACTTTCAGTTTTCGACTCATGTTGATATGACCTCTGTTTGGAAGCTGCGATCAATTCGCAGGGCAATGGATATAAGCGAATGGCGTGCCACCTTCTTTTTCCTTATGAATCAACAAGTTAGAACGAGATGACGGCTTGTGCGCATGCTGAATCGGCAGCAGGCTGCGGTTGGATTGCTGATGGGGCAGCAGCGCGTACTCCATAGTTGTTTGGCGCGCATAGGTATGCGCACACCAAATGAACGCCAGGCAGCAACCCAGGGGAGAAACTGCTTGTCACGCAGCAGCCGCCGCGGCTGCCTGAAAGTACAAAGGGCCTGCGACCTCAAGTCGCAAGCCCTTCGTTTTTCAGCCGGACGGACGAAGCTCAGGAATAGAAGCTGGGCTGCGGCACGCGCGCATTGAGTGCCCAGTCGCCGAGCTCTCGCAGCTTGTAATCCACCGGATCGTGCAGCGTGTGGACGCGCAGGTTGCGCCAGTAGCGGTCGAGGCGCAGTGCCGCGGTGGTGGCGCGCGCGCCCGTCACTTCGAACATGCGGTGCGCCACCTCGAGGCTCGCGCGCGTGCTCGCGACCTTGGCAGCAGCGACCGCCACAGCCACCTGGCCGCGCTCGCGCTCGTCGAGCGAAGTGCCACGCAGCCAGGCCTGGTCGAAGGCCGCAGCCGCCTGGTCGAGCAGCAGGCGAGCGCCCTGCAGCGCGAGCCAGAAGTCGCCGTAGTGCGTGAGCACGTAGGGATCTTCGTTCGCGGACGAGGCTGTCGAGAACAGCCAGGGACGGCCTTGCTGCAGCGTGAAAGACTTCGCCTCTTCGAGCGCGCCTTCGCCCAGCCCGAGGTAGATGTTCGCCAGGATCAGCTGCGCCAGCAGCGGGCGCAGGCAGGCGAACGGCGTCGAGAGCGGGCCGGGGTCGAGCAGCAGTTCGTTCGCGTCGACGCGAACGTTGTCGAACAACACGCTGCCGCTATCGGTCTGGCGCTGGCCCATATTGTCCCAGTCGCCCTGCACCGCAATGCCTGCGCGCTGTGTGGGCACGACGCCGATCAGCAGGCGGTCGTTTGCATCGAACGCCGAGGCGAGCAGCATGTCGGAGTCGCTCGCGCCGGAGCAGAAGCTCTTGCGGCCCGAGAACACATAGCCGCCATCGACCGCCTGCGCGCGCGTGGACTTTTCGAGCGGGTTCAGCGCATTGCCCCAGAACCATCGGTGCGCGCGGGTCTGCTCGATCCACGGCTGCCACTGCGCGCGTTGCGCGAAGAGCTGCGTGGTCGCGAGCAGCAGGTGATGAAAGGCGAACAGGTGCGCCACCGAACTGTCGACGCGCGCAAAGCCGCGCACCACGTCGAGCGTCTGCTGCCAGCTTGCACCGAGACCGCCGAGTTCGGTCGGAACGCTGAGCATGAGCAGGCCGCTGGCCCGCAGCAGGTCGCGCTCGGCCTTGGGCGTGCCGCCGCGCTGGTCACGCTCGACGGCGGTCTGTGCCAATGTCTGCGTGATGCGCTCCGCGGTCGCGTGCCACGGCACGACTTCGTCGCCAGCCTCTGCAGAGAAGTGCTTCATGCGGCGGCCTTCTCGCGCACGGCTTCATTCGACGACGACGGCACGATGTCGTTGGCGATCACTTCGCCGAAGGGGCCCGTGATGTTGGCCTGCCCCGCCGGGCGCACATGGTCGAGCGGCAGCAGCGGGAACAGCAGTTCGGCCACGCGGTACGCTTCTTCGAGGTGCGGGTAGCCCGAGAAGATGAAGGTCTCCACGCCGAGCGCGGCGTACTCCTGGATGCGCGCCGCCACCTCTTCGGGGCTGCCCACGAGCGCCGTGCCCGCACCGCCGCGCACCAGCCCCACGCCGGCCCACAGGTTGGGCGACACCTCCAGCTTGTCGCGCCGCCCGCCGTGCAACGCCGCCATGCGCTGCTGGCCCACCGAGTCGAAGCGCGAGAAGGCCTTCTGCGCGGCCGCGATGGTGTCGTCGGTCACATAGGAGATGAGCTCGTCGGCGGCGCGCCATGCGGCTTCGCTGGTCTCGCGCACGATCACATGCAGCCGGATGCCGAAGCGCAGCGTGCGGCCATGCTTCGCTGCCGCAGCGCGGGCCTTCGCGATCTTGTCGGCCACGTCCGCCGGCGGCTCGCCCCAGGTGAGGTACACGTCGACCTGCTCGCCCGCGAGCGCAATGGCGGCGTCCGACGAGCCGCCGAACCACAGCGGCGGATACGGCTTCTGCACCGGTGGATAGAGCGTCTTCGCGTTTTCCACGCGCAGGTGCTTGCCCGAGAAGTTGACCGTTTCGCCCGCCGCCACGCCGCGCCAGATGCGCAGGAACTCGTCGGTGACTTCGTAGCGCTCGGCATGCGTGAGGAAGCTGCCGTCCCCGTGCTGCTCGTCAGGGTCGCCGCCAGTCACCACGTTGATAAGCAGCCGGCCATCGGAGAAACGATCGAGCGTCGCGGCCTGCCGCGCCGAGACCGTCGGTGAAATGATGCCGGGGCGGATCGCCACCAGGAACTTGAGGCGCTCGGTCTGCGCCGCGAGCGACGAGGCCACCACCCACGAGTCTTCGCAGGAGCGCCCCGTCGGAATCAGCACGCCTTCGTAGCCCAGTTCGTCGGCGGCCTGCGCCACTTGCCGCAGATAGCGATGACTCACGGTGCGCGCGCCGCGCGAGGTGCCGAGGTAGCGGCTGTCGCCGTGCGTGGGGAGGAACCAGAAAAGTTGCATGCATCAGTTCAGCAGTTAGCGTGCCAGTCGCCCTGCCTGCGGGAACATACCGAAACGCGCGATTTCTGCTGCTCCAGCAGCAGCCAAGCACCACATCTGCTGCACGCGACACATCGGCCTCAGCGCATTGCTGCCATGGAAGCAAAACGAGGATCGATAGACGGATCGCATCGTTGGTCGGGCAAGCCTTCGCCACGAACATGCTGCTGGCGCAGCAACTGTGCTGCCTGCACATCACCGAGAGGCTGCGTGAGTTCCGTTCTTTCCATTCCGGTTTCCGAATCGCACCGCGACATCGCACGCGAACTCATGAAAGGCTTCGCCGCGACCGCGGTCGAACGCGACGAGCGCGGCGGCACGCCGAAAGCCGAGCGCGATGCGCTGCGCGACAGTGGCCTGCTGGCGCTGAGCATTCCGCACGAGTTCGGCGGCGGCGGCGCCGACTGGCGCGAGACACTCGACGTCGTGCGCCTGCTCGCGCAGGCCGACAGCTCGATCGCGCACGTGTTCGGCTTTCATCACCTGATGCTGGCCACCGTGCGGCTGTTCGCGCGGCCCGCGCAATGGCAACCGTGGTTCGAGCAGACCGCGCGCCGCCGCTGGTTCTGGGGCAATGCGCTCAACCCGCTGGACGACCGCACGGTTGCCAGCGCACACGAAGGCTGGCGCGAGTTCACCGGGCAGAAGAGCTTCTGCTCGGGCGCGCTCGACTCCGAGATGCTCATCGCCTCGGCGCGCGAAGCGGGCAGCGGCGCCTTCATCGTCGCGGCGGTGCCCACCGCCCGCTCGGGCATCTTCGTCGCGCCCGACTGGAACAACATCGGCCAGCGCCAGACCGACAGCGGCAGCGTGACCTTCGAGAAGGTGCGCGTAGAGCAGCACGAGGTGCTGGCCGACCCGGGGCCGCTCTCGACCCCGTTCGCGTGCCTGCGCCCGCTGGTGTCGCAGCTTGTGCTGGCCAATATCTACTTAGGCATTGCCGAGGCGGCCTTCGACGATGCACGGCACTACACGCAGCACGAGTCGCGCCCCTGGCATGCGGCCCATGTGGCGCAGATGCACGATGACCCTTACGTACTGGGACACTACGGCGACTTCTGGGTGGGCCTGGAGAGCGTGCGGGTGCTGGCCGACCGCGCGGCCGACCGGCTCGACGCGGCATGGCGGCGCGGCCCGGCGCTCACCGAGCACGAGCGCGGCGACGTGGCCGTGGCCGTGGCCACCGCCAAGGTCGCGGCCACGAACACGGGGCTGGACATCTGTACGCGCATGTTCGACGTGGCCGGCGCGCGCGCCACGCACGGCGGCCTGCGGCTGGACCGCCACTGGCGCAACCTGCGCACCCAGACCCTGCACGACCCGGTGGCCTACAAGCTGCGCGAGCTCGGCGAATGGGCCCTCAAGCAGCAATACCCCGTACCGACCTTCTACTCATGACCGCCTACACCCGCCCTCTCGCTGTGCCGCCGCCGGCCGATGCGTCCACCACCGCAACGGACGAGGACTGGGATGCCCCCGCGCCGTCCACACTGCTCACGCTGTCCAACCCGCGCAAGCTCACCACCTCGATCCGCGCCACCGCCCAGGTGTTCCAGGACCCGCGCTCGGCCGCACTGCTCGAACGCATCCGCATGGTGGCGCCCAGCGACGCCAACGTACTCATCATCGGAGAGACCGGCACCGGCAAGGAGCTGATCGCGCGGCATGTGCACGACCTCAGCCACCGCAGCGGCAAGCCTTTCGTGGCCGTGAACTGCGGCGCCTTCTCCGAGAGCCTGGTCGAGAGCGAGCTCTTCGGCCACGAGAAAGGCGCCTTCACCGGCGCGTTCTCCGCCAAGACGGGCTGGTTCGAGGCGGCCAACGGCGGCACGCTGTTCCTCGATGAGATCGGCGACCTGCCACTGTCGATCCAGGTGAAGCTGCTGCGCGTGCTGCAGGAGAGAGAAGTGGTGCGCCTGGGCTCGCGCAAGAGCGTGCCGATCGACGTGCGCGTGGTGGCCGCGACCAACGTGCGGCTGCAGGACGCAGTGGCCGCCGGCCATTTCCGCGAAGACCTGTTCTACCGGCTGCACGTGGTGCATCTGGCGCTGCCCACGCTGCGCGAGCGGCCTGGCGACATTCTTCCGCTGGCACGGCATTTCATTGAGGAGTACCGCCAGCGGCTGGGCTATGGCGCCGTGCGCCTCGATGCGAACGCCGAACACAAGCTCTCCGAGCATGCCTGGCCCGGCAACATCCGCGAATTGGAGAACGTCATCCACCACGCGTTGCTGATCTGCCAGCACAGCGTGCTGGGCGCCGAGCACCTGCACCTGTCGTCGCTGAACATCCAGCGCCGTTCGCCGGCCCCCGAGCCCCGAGGCAGCGCCACGCCGCAACAGGCGCTGGAAACCGTGCTGCGCGACCTCTTCAACGAACCGAATGAACAGTTGTTCGAGCAAATCGAGGAGGCCGTGATGCGCACCGCCTTCGAATTCTGCCACCGCAACCAGGTGCAGGCGGCCAAGCTGTTGGGCATCAGCCGCAACGTGCTGCGTTCGCGCCTCATCAAGAGCCGGGAGATCTCGGCCCTAAAGTAAGGGGAGAAGCAGCCAAAAGCACCCTGGCAATTCCACCGAAGGCTTCCTCGGTCTTCATTCTTGGCATTTCGATGAAGCCCCTCTACGTTCAAATTTTTCAGCGAATCGCGACGGTGGTCTCGATCGGGCCACCCCTTCCTAAGGTGTTATAGATCGGACAGGCGCTGGTAAACGCATCTACCAGCGAGCGTGCGGTGTCCAGGTCGACACCGTCCAGTACGAACCCCAGCCGGATGGCTGTGTAGCGGGTGCCATCGTTCGGGTCGCGCTCAAAGGAAACAGTCGCCTCCGCGCCGGTGAGCGACACGTCGCGCTCGCGCGCTGTCTTCTGCACCAACCCCAGCCCGCACGAAGCGAGCGACGCCAGTAGCAGTTCGCCCGCCTGCACCGCATCCCCCGGCCCGCCGGCCGCCACCTTGGTGTCGGAAACGAAATGATGGTGACGTGCGCTCACGAGGAAGCGGCCGAAGACGTCGACGCCTCGTGCGCTCACGGTCACGATCTCGCCAGGCGCCACCGGGGCTTCGAGCGGTTGATCGGCGCTCGGTCTCATGCAGTCCTCCTTGCGGACGCAGCGGCGCCCGATGCAGCACGCTCCTTCCATGCGCCGGCAGCCGGCCGCTCCAGGCCCAGGTTCTCGCGCAGGGTCCCGCCTTCGTACGCCGTGCGGTAGAGCCCACGCCGCTGCAATTCAGGCACCACCAGCCGCACGAAGTCTTCGAACCCGCCCGGCTGGTAGGGCGCGCTGATCATGAAGCCGTCGCAGGCACCTTCGCGGAACCAGCGCTCCATGCCGTCCGCCACCTTGTCAGGCGTACCGATCAGGTCGCCTTCGTAGCGGCTGCCATAGCGCTTGCCCAGATCACGCAGGGTCAGCTTGTCGCGTTCGGTGGCTTCGCGCACCTCTTGGTAATGGCCCTGCACACCCGGCACATCGATGTCGGGCAACGCCGAGTCGAGCGGGTATTTCGAGAGGTCCACGTCCAGGTGATAGGACAGCGTGGACAAGCCGGCATGAGGATCGACCAGCGCACGCAGCGCGCGGTCTTTCTCGTCGGCGATGGCTTGTGTCTCGCCGACCAGCGGCGTCGCAGCGGGCAGCACCTTGAGCGAGTCGGGGTCGCGGCCATGGGAGCGCACGCGGTCCTTGATCTCTTTGTAGAAGGCCTTGGCGCTGTCCAGCGAATCGTGGCTCACGAAGATGGCGTCGGCCCATTGCGCCGCGAAGTCCCGGCCGCGGTCTGACGCGCCGGCCTGCAGGATCACCGGGTAGCCCTGCGGGGGGCGGGAGACGTTCAGCGGTCCCTTGACGCTGAACCACTCACCCTCGTGGTCGACGTAGTGAACCTTCGACGGATCGGCAAAGAGCGGCGTCTGGCGGTCCTGCACCAGGGCGTCGTCCTGCCAGCTGTCCCAGAGTTTGAAGACCACCTCGAGAAACTCGTCGGCCCGGTCGTATCGCTTGTTGCGCGGCACCTGTTCCTTCTTCGAGAAATTGCGGGCTTCTGCGTCCTGGAACGACGTGACGACGTTCCACGCGGCGCGGCCCGCGCTCAGATGGTCCAGCGTCGCGAAGGAGCGCGCCACCTCGAAGGGCTCGTAGTGACTTGTCGAGCGCGTCGACGCCAGTCCTAGGTTCCGGGTCGCAGCCGCCATGATCGACAGCACCACTACCGGATCGAGCCGCAGCGAGCCGAGCGCGCCGTAGCGCAGCTGCGTGTCGTTGCTGCCCTGGTAGCGGTCGGGCACCGCGAGGATGTCGGCGAAGAAGGCCAGGTCGAACAGGCCCTTCTCGAGCGTGCGCGCGATGCCCTGGTAGTAGTCGGCATCGAGCCAGCCACTCTCCGATGCCGGATAGCGCCAGCCGCCGGGGCGGCCCGGGCCCGCGGTGACAAAGGCGGCGAGGTGGATCTTCTTGTCTTGGGTGTGGGTCATGGTTCAGGCGCCGAGTTCGGCGGCAACGAGTTTCTTGATGGCGTCGAACCGCGCATCGAGCAGGAAGCTGCGCACGTCGACCTTGTTCGGCAGGACGCCCAGCGACTGGAAGTTGTCGGCCAGATCCTGCGTCGAGTCGGCGGCGGCGCTGTCGATGGGCTTGAGCGCAACCGCCCCCGAGTCGGACAACCGGGCGTCGACGATCAGCTGCCGGTACACCTTCTGCTCGACGCTGCCGGCTTCGAAGCCACCGAGCGTGGCCCATGCCGCGACCGTCTCGTCGGGATGCGCGACTGCATGTTGCTGCGCCTCGCGGATCAGCCGCACGAGTCTGGCCGCCACCTGCGGGTGCTTTTCGGCAAAGTCGGCACGTGCAACGTAAAAGGCATAGTCATAGGTCTTCACGTCCGGCAGCGTGCGCGCCTTGTCGCCGAGCTTGGTCAGGGCCAAGGCGCTGGCGGGCTGCCAGTGGATCCACGCGTCCACACTGCCTTGGGCAAAGGCCGTGTAGGCGTCGGCACCGCTCAGGCTGACCGCCTGCACATCGCTCAGCCGCAGTCCGGCGCTCTCCAGGTACTTGATCAGGCTGTAGGTGCCGGTGGTGCCGTTCTGGTGGGCGATCTTCTTGCCCTTGAGATCGGCCGCGGACCGGATCGGCGAATCCTTCGCCACCAGCACGTCGACCTCGGTTGCCGGCAGCGGATAGGCCGCCAGCGGCACGATCGGCACGCCCGCCGCGACCGCGTTGACGATCGCCGTGGCGGTCGCGAAGCTGAAGTCGATGCCGCCGGCCTTGATGCCCTCCATGACCGGCAGCGATGCAGTGAAGCCGGGCTGCCAGACCACCTTGGCCGCAATGTCATTCTCGAGCTTGCTGCCGCCGCCCTCCGAACGCAGCGACGCGAACACGCCCGTGCGGCCGTCGCCGATGATGGCGATCGTGACCTGCGGCGGCGCAGCCGCCTGGGTCGCGGCGCCGGTTGCAGCGGCCGGTGCTGGCGGGGGCGCATCGCTCTTGCCGCAGCCGACGAGTGACAGCGCGCCGGCGCCGCCGGCCAGCGCCAGCCCGCTCAGGCCGAGGAAGCGCCGCCGTCCGTTCAACGCGGTGGGGATGGAATGAGAAAGCTGATCGATCGACATGGTCGAGAGTCCTGACAGGGATAAAGAGGAACGAAGAGTCGGAGGGAACTGGCGTGCCCGCCGGCCTTCAGCCGGCGGCCTGTGCAGCCTGCGCAGAAACGAGCCCTTCGAGCAGCTCTTCCTTGAGTGCGGCCAGTTCAGGGTCACCGCGATGGCGCGGTCGCTCGCGATCGATGAACAGGTCGCGGGCGATGCGTCCCTCGCGCATCAGAAGCACGCGGTCGGCCAAGACCAGCGCCTCTTCGACGTCGTGCGTGACCAATAGCACCGTGCGCGGCCTGCGCGCGAGCAGGCCTTCGAGCAGCAACTGCATCGACGCTCGCGTGATCGCATCGAGCGCCCCGAAAGGTTCGTCGAGCAGCAGCAGTTCGGGTTCGTGGATCAGGGCGCGTGCCAGCCCCACGCGCTGCCGTTGCCCGCCCGACAGCACGACCGGATAGTCGTTGTCGCGCCCGGCCAGTCCGACCGCCGCGAGCAGCGCGCGGGCCTCGTCGTCGCGACCGCGCAGGCCCAAGGTCACATTGCGCAGCACGGTGCGCCAGGGCATCAGCCGGTCTTCCTGGAACATCATCCGGATGTCCGGCGACGCATGGCGTGAATGGAGTTCGACACGGCCCGACGTCGGCGGTTCGAGCCCCGCGACGATACGCAGCAAGGTCGACTTGCCAACACCGCTGGCACCGATGAGCGCGATGAACTGGCCGGCGGGAATCTCCAGGTCGACCGCGTGCAACACGGTGCGCTCGCCGAAGGCCTTGCCAACACCGCGCAAGCTCAGTCGTTCGCCGCTGGACGAAGGGTGTGTCATCGCGCCGCTCCTTTGGCGTAGTTCGGATGCCAGCGCAGCAGGCGCCGCTCGATCCCCCGCGTGATCGAGTCGGCCAGCCAGCCAGCGATGGCGTACAGCACGATCGCCAGCAGGATGACGTCGGTGCGCAGCAGCTCGCGGGCGTTCTGAACCATGTAGCCGATGCCGTCACGCGAGGCGATGGTTTCACCGACCACCAACGTAAGCCAGGCCACGCCCAGCGCGTAGCGGATGCCAGTGAGGATCGGCGCCAACGCCCCCGGCAGCACGACGCTGACGATCAGACCGAAGGGCCCGAGGCCGTACGACCGGCCCAGTTCGATCAGCTTCGGGTCCACGCTGCGAATGCCGCTCATGGTGTTGATGTAGACGGGGAACAGCGACCCCATCGCCACCAGCAGCACGCGCGGCTCCTCGCCGATGCCGAACCAGAGAATCATCAGCGGCACCAGCGCCAGATGAGGAATGGTGCGCACCATCTGCAGCGAGCGGTCGAGCAAGCCGTGCGCCAGGCTCGACAAGCCCACCAGGAAGCCCAGCACCAGGCCGGTTGCTGCACCCGTCGCGAAACCGATCGCGACGCGCCGCAGGCTCACCAGCACATCCCGCTGCAGTTCCCCGCGCTCGGCGAGCAGCCACGCGGCACGCAGCACGTCGGACGGTGCGGGAAGAATGCCCGCGGGCAGCCGACCGATGGCCGAAAAGTACTGCCACAACGCGATGAGCCCGACCGGCAGGATCCAGGGAGCGACGAGGCGCCAGCGGCCCGTTGCGCGACGCGTCGAGACACGCTGCGTCCTGTCGTCCGTCACATCCGCGATGACGGTGACGCGGCTTTCGAAACGGGAATTCGATGGCTTGGAGGATGCCGGGGAATCGGAAGGCAGACGAGGGAGAACGGCACTCATGGAAGGGATGCAAGGCGACGCAGGCTGCTCTGACGGAAAGAGCGGATGCCGCTTGTGATGAAGCACGCGGGAAACAGAAGTCGTACCTTATGTGCAATGGCCCGGTGCGTTAACTGACATTTGCGCATTTCAATATGCAAGGAGCAAAGAAGCGCCTCCTCGCCACATGCACGCTCACCATCGAGAGGTCGTCTCTTCCCGATGCTGTAGCGCCAAAGAAAATTCGCGCATGTCGAAACAACGATTCCGTTGTTCGCTCTTGCCCCACGTGACCACAGAATCTACGGCTTCCGGCATTGCCTGCCCACGTCACGAACGAACAGAGGAGTCCCCGATGAGCGACAGCGCACCCCCTTCATCCATCGACACGAGCTTCGGAGATCTGCGCATCCGGCGCGTGGCGGGCCATATCGGCGGCGAGGTGCAGAACCTGAAGCTTTCGGCCGGTCTTTCTGCGGAAGAGATCGCGCATGTCGAGGCTGCCCTCGTGAAGCACAAGGTTCTTTTCTTCCGCGGCCAGTACCATCTGGACGACGCCGCGCACCAAGCCTTTGGCGCGCGCTTCGGCCGCACGGTGGCGCACCCCACGGTGCCTTCGCCCACGGGCACGAAACTCTTCGAGCTCGACGCCTCCAAGGGCGGCGGGCGCGCCGATTCGTGGCACACCGACGTGACCTTCGTCGATGCGTTTCCCAAAATCTCGATCCTGCGCGGCGTGAAGATTCCGGCCTATGGCGGCGACACCGTGTGGGCCAACACGGCCGTCGCCTACGAGCGCCTTCCTGCACAGTTGAAGCAACTGGCCGACCAGCTCTGGGCCGTGCACAGCAACGACTACGACTACGGCGCCGACCGCGTGGTGGTGGAAGAAGAGCGCCTTCGGCACCACCGCAACGTGTTCGTCTCGGCCGTGTATGAGGCCGAGCATCCGGTGGTGCACCTGCACCCGGTGTCGGGCGAGCGCGCGCTGCTGCTCGGGCATTTCGTTAAGAAGCTGGTGGGGCTGTCGAGTGCCGAGTCAGCGCGTCTCTTCGAGCTGCTGCAGAACCGCGTGACACGCCTCGAAAACACCGTGCGCTGGAGTTGGCAACAAGACGACGTGGCGATCTGGGACAACCGCGCCACGCAGCACTTCGCGATCAACGACTACGGCAACCAGGCACGCCTAGTGCGCCGCGTGACGGTGCATGGCGAAGCCGCCGTGGCCATCGACGGCCAACGCAGCCGCACGCGCAGCCGACCCGAAGCGACGAACGACGCGCGCATCGACGAAGTCATTTCCGCCACGGCCTAAATGAAGTCACCGCATCCCATGACACACCCCTCTCTCATCGGCCTGCAGCGGCGCAGCCTGCTCAAGACCTCGGCCGCGCTCGGCGCCGCATCGCTGCTGCCCGGACTTTCAGGCCTCGCCGCGGCGCAAGGCGGCGCGAAGAAATTCGCCGGCGTCACGCTGAACGTGTCGACCTTCAGCGCCACCTACCCCAAGCTGCTGCAGCAGTGGCTGCCCGAGTTCGAGGCGCTCACCGGCGCCAAGGTGAACTTCGATGCGCCTTCGTTCCCCGTCTACAACCAGCGCGTCGACCTGGAGCTGTCCACGCGCGGTTCGGCCTACGACGTGGTCAACGTCACCTTCATCTACTCGAGTCGCTGGATCAACTCGGGCTGGCTCACACCGCTGGACGACTACATCCGCAACCCCAACCTCACCGGCGCCGACTGGGACCTGAACGACTTCCTGCCCGGCGCCCGCGCGCCGGAGACCGGCAAGGACGGCAAGCTTTACGGAATTCCCTGGACCGCCGAGGCGCTGCTCACCGCATCGTCGCGCTTCGACCTGCTGGAGAAGGCGGGCTTCGCGTTCCCCGACACCACCGACGACCTCGTGAAGGTGCTGCGCGCGGTCCACAAGAAAGAGCGCGTGGCCGGCTTCGTGGCCGACAACCACTACGGCTGGACCTTCGTGCCCTACCTACACGCGTTCGGCGGCGACGTGTTCCGCAAGGCGCCCGACGACCTGTTCCCCACGCTCGACACGCCCGAGGCGATTGCCGCCGGCGAGTACTACGCGAACCTGCTGCGCGAGTTCGGCCCCGACGGCGCCATCACCTACCAGCCCGACCAGGTCACGCAGGCGCTGAAGCTTGGGCGCGTGAACTTCACCGATGCGGGGCAGTTGCATCTCGCCCAACTGGGCGATGCGGCGACCAGCAAGACGCTGAAGACCGTGAAATTCGGCCAGGTGCCCAAGGGCCCGGCTGGCCGCTTTCCGGGCACTGCGGTGCACGGTCTGGGCATTCCGGCCGGCTCGAAGAACAAGGAAGCGGCGTGGGCCTTCATTCAATGGGCGCTGAGCAAACAGACCACGCGCAAGGCGGTGGTCGCGGGCTACGGCTCGCCGGCGCGGCGCTCGGACATCGACTCGGCAGAGTTCCGCCAGAAGCAGGTCATCAACGGCAGCGACCTGGCCAAACTCTCGCTCGACGCCATCGAGCTGGCTTCGAAGACGGGCTACATGAAGTACCGCACCGTGTCGGTCTATCCGCAGATCGACCAGCAACTGAACAAGGCCATCGAACTGATCGCGAGCAACCAGCTGTCGGCCAAGCAGGCGTTCCAGCAGGCGCAGGCGAACTCGATTGCCGAACTCAAGCGCGCCGGCATCAAGCTGTGAGGCCCTGAGCCATGGCCTTCGCTCTTTCCGCGCCGGGCTGGCAGGCCGAGCGGCGCCGGGCCTTCCTGCTGGGCCTGTCGCCGTCACTGGCGGTGCTGCTCGTCATCACGCTGGTGCCGGCCGTGGCGTTGCTGGTGGCGAGCTTCACGCCGCTCAGCCTCACCGACCCGGCGGCCACCTTCCGCTTCGACGACCCGCTCGTCAATTACCGGCAGCTGCTGCACGACAACCGCTTCCTCGGTTCCATCGCGGTGCAGTTCAAGCTGTCGGCATCGAGCGTGGTGTTGCAGTTGCTGGTGGGCCTGGGGCTCGCGCTGTTGCTCAACGGAAAGTCGCGCGTGCTCGACGGCGCACGCACGCTGTTCCTCATCCCGATGGTGCTGCCGCCGATCGTTGTCGCGCTGATCTGGAAGATCATGTACACGCCCGACGTGAGCCCGATGCACCGCGCGCTGGAGCACCTGGGCTGGCCGGTACGCTCACTCATCGCCAACCCCGACACGGCGCTCTGGGCCATTTCTCTGGCCGACACCTGGCAATGGTTTCCGTTCACCATGCTGATGGTGCTGGCCTCGCTGCAGATGATTCCGGACGACCCGCTGGAGGCCGCACGACTCGAAGGTGCCAACCGCTGGCAGCTGTTCCGCTACATCGTGTTCCCCTACATCCGGCCGGTGCTGGTGGTGTGCGGCCTCTTCCGGCTCATCGACAGCTTCAAGGCCTTTCCGCTCATCTACGTGCTGACCAATGGCGGGCCGGGCAACGTGAGCGAGGTCACCAACTACTACGGCTTCATCCAGGCCTTCAACTTCTCGTACTGGGGCTACGCGAGCGCCATTGCCACGGTGATGCTGGTGGGCGTATTCGTGCTGAGCTGGCTGGTCGGCAAACTGGGCTGGAGCGACCATGAACAGCATTAGCCGCACGCTAGCCGCCGCCGACCTGGCGGGCGCACACGAAGAAGGTGCGGGCCTCGCCGGCATCGGCACCGCGGATCGTCGCCGCGCGCCGTGGTGGCACGCCCACGGCCGCTCGCTCACAGTCGCCCTGCTGGTGCTGCTCGTGCTCTCGCCCTTCCTGTGGCTGGTGCAGCTCGCCTTCAAGCCCGCGGCCGACATCTTCGACGACGCCCTGCTCTTCGTGCCCACGCTGGACGGCTTTGCGAGCCTCTTGCAGGGCAACTTCCTCAAGTCGTTCGGCAACAGCTTGCTGGTGAGCACGCTGTCGACCGGCTTCTCGCTGGTGATCGGCGTGCCCGCGGCCTATGCGCTCACACGCTGGAAGTTCAGGGGCCGCGACCGCATCGCGCTGTGGATCCTAGTGACGCGCATGGCGCCGCCCATCGCCTTCACCATTCCGTTCTTCCTCGCCTACCAATACCTCGGGCTGCAGGACACGGTGATCGGGCTGGCCATCGTATACCTCACGTTCAACCTCGCGATCGTCATCTGGCTCATGCAGACCTTCTTCGAGGCGGTGCCCGCATCGCTCGAAGAGGCCGCCTGGATCGACGGCTGCGGCGTCTGGCAGGCGTTCTGGCGCGTGGCCTTGCCGCTCACCGCGCCGGGCCTGGCGGCCACCGCGGTGATGTGCTTCATCTTCTCGTGGAACGATTTCTTCTACGCGCTGATCCTTACGCGCACCAACGCCATCACCGCGCCCGTGGCCATCGTCAACTTCCTGCAGTACGAAGGCTGGGAGTGGACCAAGATCGCCGCGAGCGGCACGCTGGTGATGCTACCGGTGATCGTCTTCACGGTGCTGGTGCGCAAGTACCTCGTGCGCGGGCTGACGGCCGGCGGCGTCAAGGACTGATGCAGGCCTTCGCGAACAGCAACACAGACAGACAAGAAACTCATGGCCTCCATCAGCATCCGCAAGCTCTTCAAGCAGTTCGGCAGCACGCCGGTGATCCGCGGCATCGACATCGACATCCGCGACGGCGAGTTCGTGGCGCTCGTGGGGCCGAGCGGCTGCGGCAAGTCGACGCTGCTGCGCGTGATTGCCGGGCTGGAAACCGCCGAAGGCGGCGACATCCTGCTCGGCGACCGCCGCATCAACGACACCGCGCCGCGCGACCGCGACGTGGCGATGGTGTTCCAGAACTACGCGCTCTACCCGCACATGACCGTGGCGCAGAACCTGGGCTTCGGCCTGAAGATCCAGGGCATCGCGAAAGACCAGATCGCCCGCCGCGTGCAGCAGGCGGCCGACACGCTGGGCCTGGGCGAGCTGCTGCAGCGGCACCCGCGCCAGCTCTCGGGCGGCCAGCGCCAGCGCGTAGCCATGGGCCGGGCCATCGTGCGGCAGCCGCAGGCTTTCCTGTTCGACGAGCCGCTGTCGAACCTCGACGCCAAGCTGCGCGTGCAGATGCGCACCGAGATCAAGGCGCTGCACCAGCGGCTGGGCACAACCACGGTGTACGTCACCCATGACCAGGTCGAAGCAATGACCATGGCCGACCGCATCGTGGTGCTGAAGGAAGGAAAGGTCGAACAGATCGGCGAGCCGCTCGCCCTGTACGACCGCCCGCGCAACGCCTTCGTGGCCGGTTTCATCGGCTCGCCCGCGATGAATTTCATTCCGGGCCGGTTGCAGCTCGACGGCGCACCGCATGTGTTGACGGACGACGGCCTGCGACTGCCGCTGGCCAACGCATCGAGCGGCACGCACGGCGACCGCGTGCTCTACGGCACGCGCCCGGAAAACTTCATCCTCGACGCCGGGCAGGGCCTGCCCGCCGACGTGGTGGTGGTCGAGCCGACGGGTTCGGAAACGCAGGTGGCGCTGCGCCTGGGCGGCCATCCGGTGATGGCCGCCTTCCGCGACCGCATCGACGCCCGTCCCGGCGAGCGGCTGCCGCTGTGGCCCGTGGCAGCGAAGGCGCACCTTTTCGATGCGGCAGGTGGTCAGCGGCTCAACTGAGGCGTTCGACAACCCGATCGTCACCCTCACGGGCCTGGGCTCACTCGTCATGGCGCCCTTCGGCGCGCACGCCTTCAACGTGGCGGCTATCACCGCTGCCATCTGCACCAACAAGGACGCGCGTGAAGATCCGTCGAAGCGCTACATCGCGGGCCTAGTATGCGGCCTTCTGTACGTCCCGGTCGGCATCTTCGGTGTCACCCTGGCCAACGCCATGGCCGAAGCCCGCACGCGCGAGACGGCGTTGATCACCTTCCTAGCAACCTCGGCCAATGTGCCCCTGCTGGGCGTGGGAGGCGCGTTCTGGGGCCTTGTGGCGGGCCTGGTTGTCCATCTCCTGATTCACGGGGGACGCAAGACCCTGAAAGCAACGGCCTACGCCCGGTGAACGGCCTATGCCGCGACCTGTGCCCCAACAAGGTTCTACGAAGCTCCGACAACGAGTCATCTAGGAGGACTAGCTTTAGCGCACAGACGGGGCTGGTGCGCTGTCATGACCACTCCCGCCGTCACTGATGTCTGCTCCGCAGCGACACCCGACATCCCTCGGCCTCGCGCGAATGGCTACTATCGGCCAAAACCGGCCATTCACCTGGTCGCTTAAACGAACCCTGTATCCCTTGATCGAGGGCAGGGCTTGTCGGTTTGCGCGTTTCGCTGCCCGCCAGCCTGCTCCAAGTACTCGACAAACCCGTCGAAGGCATTCAACAAGGGCTGGAACCGCGCCGCACCGCCTTCCAGTTGGCACAAGGCGTAGCAGGTCGCCTCCAGCGTGGACAGTTGGTCGGGCCCATGGGCTTTGCGGATACGGTAGTGCGAAGGCGGCAGGTTGTGCAGGGCCAAGCGGGGCAACTGTTGCAGTGGCGGGCTTTGGTAGAGCATCTTTCGGCTTTTGCGCCAGGTGCCGTCCAGCACGACCAGGCGCAGGCGCGACGGGGCTTGCGGCCACTCGGGCGGTAGCGGGGGTGGGACTCGCAGGTCCGGGGCGGTATCTTGCAGACTGTCCGGGTACAGCAGCAGCGTGTGCTTGCCGTCCTCCGGCCAGACGGGTACGGCAAATGCCTCACCCACCACCAAGCGGCAGTGCGCCAAGCTGAGGTGCAGCAGGCGGGCACTGCCTTTGGCCTGGTGTACCTCCAACGGGTGCTGCAGCACTAGTACCTCCACCGTGTGGGCAGTGGGCGCGACCCAGCGGCAAATGCAGGCGCTGAGCGGGCGCAGGCAAGCGGTGCACTGGGGGCGTGGGACTACAGCGGCGGACATGGTTGGGTTTTATTCAGCGTGCCTGGCTAGACAATGCGTGGAAGGAGATGTCTCTTAGTGGCGCGACGACCGGCAGCTTTGGACAATGTCGGAAGACCGCAGTGGGCCCTTTGCAGAAGTTCGAGGCTCGCGAAAGCGGTCATCCGGCGTCAGCGGAAAAATGCCTGTGCAGCATCGCGCAGCGATGTGAAGTTTCGAACGGCGGTCTTGGTGCCTCGCTCTTGCTAATAAACCCGAAAACCATCAAGCGTTTCCACCAGATATTCCCCGTCGAAGGTTTTGGGCTAGCCTCGCTGTCTGCATCCGAATCACTGACGCGGACCCTGGTCGCGTATGTCGCGCAGGGGGCTCGAATATTCTTGCTGTGCAACGCACAGCGCATGTATCCCGGGGAAGTCGAGCCGCTCTAACAGGTCACTCAACAGAGCAACGAACGGAGCATTTTCGACTTCATCGGAGTGGCGTTCGATCCAGCACTCAACATCGGTGAGCCGACCATCAAGCGCCAAGCTGGCGAGCTCTTCCAAGGCTTGGTTGTCCAGTATGGCATTCCGAGGTAAGAGATGCCTCGGTAAGGTCACGCCAGCTTCTACCTCCTGCGGTGTAGCGGCGGACCAGGCTGAATCGGAAGCATTGACGATCGGCATGAAAAGCGTGAAAGAAAACGTAGTGCCTTGCCCGATGACGCTTGCGACGTTCAGAGATCCGCCCATGGCCGAGACAATGCGCTGAGCGATGAACAATCCCAAGCCTGCACTGCCGCTGGCAGCCTGGACCTGTTGGAATTGCCCGAAAATATCGACCTGCTGGCTCAGGTCAATTCCTATGCCTGTGTCGCTCACTTCGAAATGCGGATTGGTAGCGTTTGGGTGTCGCTGAGACTCAGATCAGTTCGGCATCCGCAGGCGGCGACTCGATCGGCGCGGTGCTCCATTGCAGCCGCAGGCTGTCGTCCAGGTGGCCGTCGCCGAGGATGGAAAGATCGTTGCCGAGCACAATGTTCTTGGCGGGCAGAGGGATCGTCGCGGCTGCGCCCGTGACCTCGAAATCCTGCGGACCATCCAAGAGGCCCAGCGCCGAAGCGAAGGTATCGGTGGAGCGGCAACCGTGCTCCACGAACGGCCCGGTGCTCGCGCCCATCGCCAGGCCCATGGCGCCAAGCTTCGATTCGGGGTCGATCCGCAGGTAGGTGAAGATCACACGGTCGCCGGCGCTGGGCTCTCGCATCAGCTTCACCTGCGAGGCGAAGCTGGCTTGTCCGCTCCAGGTGATCGTGCAGTCCGGCGGCACGTGGAAGGCGCCGCCTGCCGCCAGCTCCATGGTGGAGTCATAGGTGCCGATCGCATAGCGCACGGACCGCTTCACCTCCTCGCCACAGGTGTCGCGCACCGGCCCTACGTCGGCTCGCCAGCGCGTGCGTATCGGCCCGTCGACGGCGAGGCCCGGGTAGTTTTGCTTGAACCAGTGCGTGTCGATGCGGATGTTCCACTGGCTGACGGTGCGCCGGTTGCTGCGATCCGCACCCAGCTCCACCCACACCGGTCCGCGCGAGCCCACGCCCACGCGCGGCAGGTCGCAGACGACGAGCTCATGCTCCCAGCGCACCACCTGGCGCTCCGATCCGTCGACGAAGACCTTGCCCTGCCTGCGACCGAAAGCGCCGATGAGGTTGAGCTGGTCGTTCAGTTCATCGACCTCGACATGGTGAATCGACGGCGAGAGGATGTGACTCACCGCGCTGCGCGGATTGGGCTTGGCGATGAAGTAGGCGCCGGTCTTGGTGCCGTTGCCGGTGTCGTGGTTGAGATTCTTGCGCTGCATATGGGCGATCACTTCTTCGCCCGTGAAGGCGCGTTGCTTCGGCGTGTGCGGCTTGAAGAGGTTGGCGCCCAGCATCCGGTCAACACAGTACTTCGGTATGTCAAAGGCGGCCGGCGGCGAGCAGATCTCCGTCCAGCCCAGGTAGAGGCCCGCGTTCTTACGGTGGCAGGCGACGAGAAAGTCGATCACCCGGTCGTTGTCGGCGCTGTTGGCGCTGTTGCAGGCGTTGATGACGACGACGCTGTCCTGCGCGAACTCCCAATAGGTGTCGACGAAGGCAGCGGTGATGCCGTAGCGCGTGTCCTTGAGCATGATCTCCTCGCCCTTGCTGTCCACGGTGGCGAGGCCGTTGTAGGCCGTGAAGTAGGTCAGCCGGAAGGCGGCGAGATCGGCCTGGAAATCGGGTTGTGCCTCCAGGGTGGGGTCGATCAGCGTGGACGACTGGATGGAGTACATCTGCGGTGAGCCCGTATCCTGATGGCGCGTGTGCTTCACGCCGCCATGAGTGTTGATGTAGAAGAAGCCGTCCCCTTTGATTTGGCGCAGGGTCGTAATGTGCGCGTCACCCTCGACGCCTGGTTGCAGCGCGTAGTCATGCGCGCTGAGCCAGCCGGACATTTCCGCGATAGCTGCCTGGCCGTCGAAAGGCGTGAAGAAGGAATGCATCAGACGTGCCTTGCGCTCGCTAGGCAGTTCCGGCGGCTTGGCGGCAGCCAGCCCCGCCGCCTTTTGTGCTTGGCCCGTATCAGCGATGGCGGCGGTCAGCGTCGAAGTTCCGGTGGGCTTGAAGTTGTGCGACACCATGTGCACGCGGCCATCGGCGAAAGTGCCCCAGGCCGTCAGTGAGCGTTCGTCAAAGCCTGTCTCCACATAGTTCGGGTCTTTCGCCATGATCCCCGTCAACTCGGTCAGGTAGGCGATCGACTCGAGCTTGCGCGATTCGAGATCCAAGCATGCAGCTTCCACGGCCCGGATGCTGGCAAAGCGGCTTGCGGGCGCGAGCCCCCCGTCCGTCCGAGGGCCTTCTCCACCGCCTACCGCGAGCGGGCCGCTGCCC